>NZ_KB891226.1 GCF_000373365.1 Parafrankia discariae | reverse complement strand
CCGCCGCCCGCACGCGGACCGCCCGATACCGGACACGATCGCCCGCCGCTCGATGTTCCCGGGATCGGCGCTCACGCGATCCACGCTTCCACGGCCTGCCCCTGCCCAGCCTGCCCCTGCCCGGCCGGCCGGAACATCGGTACGAACACGTCCCCTCGCTGTTCGAAGGTCACCTCGNCCTCCATGCCGGTGCTGACCGCTTCGACGTCGCAGTCGACCACGTTGGTCAACAGGTGCAGATCGGGCTGCTCGGCGAGCACCACCCGGGCCACGACGTAGGGCGGCTCGTAGCCGGGGATCCACGGGCGGCGGACGACCGTGTAGGTCACCACCGTCCCGCGGCCCGAGACCGGCCGGGACGAGATCGACCGGGAATAGCAGCCAGGGCAGATCGGCGCCGGCGGATGGAACAGCCGTTCGCACGCCGCGCACACGCTGATCAGGAGCTGCCCGGCAGCCCCGCCGTGCCAGAAGCCGCGGCTGTCATCGTCAACCGCGGGTATGGGCCTGTCCACACCGGTCGCCGTACCGCCTCCGTTGTGAGGATTCTGCACAGGTCAGCGCTCCTGCTCGTCGACGACGGGTGGACATGGGCCGGTCGGTACTGCCTGCCGACGCCGGACGCCTTTCTTGCGCACGGTGACGTCGCCGGTCGCCTGCGCTCGGCAGGCGAGCCGGAGGCTGGTGAGGTCACGGCGGTGCGCGCCGGGGAGTCGGTGTTCGAGGGCGTCCCGTTCGTCGTGGTCGGGGGGTGTCAGGTGTTCGATGCCGGTGAGGATCTCAAGGTGGCAGACCGCGCACGTTGCCTGGCCGTGGCAGACGGTGGGCCAGTGGTACCCGAGGCGCCACGCGGCCTCGATGATCGTCTCTCCGGGTTCGAGTTCGAGGTCGGCGCCGATGGGGTCGACGTGTACCACCGGCCCTCGGGGCCGCCCTCTTTTTTGCGCGGTCATGTGTCCGCCCGGTCCGCGGAGGCGGCCTGGGCGGCGTGTTTCATGCCGATGTAGGAGAAGACGAAACTGTTGCCGATGCTGGCACCCGCGCCGAGATAGGTGCGGCCCATCACCGAGGCGGTGCAGTTCCCGGCGGCGTAGAGGCCGCGGATCGGGTCGTGGTTGGTGTCGAGCACGCGGGCGTGTTCGTCGCACAGGAGACCACCGCTGGTGCCGACGTCGCCCGGGTAGAGTTCGACGGCGTAGAACGGTGCCTTCTCGACGGGTGCGAGCGACGCGTTCGGCTTGTTGCCGTAGTCGCCCTGGTACTTTTCGTGGGCACCTTCGCCGCGGTGGAAATCGGGGTCCGTGCCCCGTCTCGCGAAGGTGTTGAAGCGGGTCACGGTGGTGGCCAGACCGGCGGGGTCGATGCCGCATGCCCGCGCGAGCTCGTCGAGCGTGTCGGCTTTCTTCATGTAGCCGCTGGCGAGCCATTCCTGTGGGGTGTTGGGACGGAACGCGAACAGGTAGCGGGAGCGGTGGCGGGCGTCCATGACGAGCCAGCTCGGGATGGATTCCCCGTCTACGTTGTGGGCGTACATCTGGCGGCCGGCTTCCATGTAGGAGACGGCTTCGTTGAAGTACCTGCGTCCGGCCCGGTCGACGATGATCGAACCCGGTTTGCAGCGTTCGCCGTTGTGCATGCTCGGACGGCCGCCGGGCTGGATGGAGGCCGGGATCCACAGGGCCTCGTCCATGAAGTCGACGGCGGCGCCCAGGCGCATGGCGGCCTCGATCGCCTCGCCGGTGTCACCCGGGTTGGCGCTGGTCCACGTTCCGTCGTTCGGCTGCCTCGAGTACCGTTTGCGCATCTCGGGGTTACGGCCGAAACCACCTGAGCTCAGCAGCACGGCATGACGGGCGCGAATCCGGATGGTGTGGCCGTCCCGGTCGGCGACGACGCCGACGACCCGGCCGTCCTCGGTGATCAGGTCGACCAGACCGGTGTTCGTCCAGATCGACGCCCCGGCGGCGAGTGCGGTCTTCAGGGTCTGGGCGATCAGTGCCCCGCCGTTGGCCAGCCTGGTCTGCCGCCGTAGTCGGCCGGCGGCCGTGCGCACCCCGACACGGGCGGCGGTGCGCATGGCTTTCGATCGTCGCTTGACCATCTGCAGCCTGGACGCCTCGCGGGTCATCACCACGATTCCGAGCCCCATCGTCATGCCCGGCATCAGCTTGTCGAACCACGGCCCGAGCTGTCTGCCGTCGGTCACCGCGGGTTCGAGGGAGCGCCCGCGGGCACTGCCGCCGCGGACACCCGCCACCCCGGCGTAATAGTCGCTGTAGCCCTCGCACCGCTCGAACCGCATACCCAGGTTCTGCAGGAAGCGGACCATCGCGGCGCCTTCGGTGACGTAGGCGACCCGGCGCTGAGGCGACGAAGCGGGACCGGCGTCTCCGACGACGGAGTCGAAGTACGCCAGCGCCTGTTCGAGGGAGTCGGGAACGTCGTCGGCCTGCATGAGCGGGTTGTTCGGTAGCCACAGGACGCCGCCGGACATGGCCGTCGACCCGCCGAGCAGCGGCTGCTTCTCGATCAGCAGTGTCTCCAGCCCACTCGCCGCCGCGGTCACGGCGCCGCCCAGACCACCGCCCGAGCCCACGACAACGACGTCAACGGCATGGTCGTAACCGGCGTCCGAATTCGACACGGTGCCCCTCCAGGGAGTGGATGGTTTCGGTACGGCGCTTCAGCCGGCGAGGTACCGGTCGAGTTCGGAGTGCATGTTGCTGATGAGCTGCTCCATCTCGGTGGCGAGACGATGCTCGCGGTAGCCACGCGAACGCAGGCCACGCTGCTGGCTCGCGATGTTGCTGAAGTCCTGGCGCGGGATCAGGCCCCAGTTCTCGGTGTCGTCGCAGGCGAACCGGCCCTTCAGCTTCGCCCGGCCGGGCTCCTCTCCCTCCGGATACATGGTCAGCGACCACACCTCGAAACGGCACCACTCCGGGTCGTCGTTGTAGGGGCGGGCCCGGTACGAAAGCGCGTTTCCGAACTGGGGAAGCATGAGGAAGTTCGGGAACAGGAAAACCCCCCCGCCCCACAGCCGCAGGCCCTCCGGTGTCGGATGCAGCGGGATGCCGGCACCTTCCGCGTAGTCAAGCAGCGCCCTGATCGCCACGGTCGGGAAATCCTCACCGGGTGCGACCCGGTTACGCATTCCCCGGAAGATGTTCAGGTCACGTTCGAGGGTCATCGCGTCCTGCCCCTCCCACAGTATCCGCGACCGCTCCAGGAACGCCTCTCCGCCGCGCCCCTGGGAGATACCGCCCGCGGTCGGGTCGAACCGACCCTGGAAACGGCCGTGGCCGTTCTCGAACGCGGTGTACTCGACATTCGCGAACGGATACTCGTCACCCAGGCCGAACGTGAGCTGCGGATGTGTTCCCATCACGTGATAGCCCTCGTGGAAAGCTTCCTGGGCCACCTTCCAGTTCGCGTTGAGGATGGTCTCCTTCCACCACCACACCCGCATGTTCTCCACGCACACCCCGTCCAGCAGCCCCGCTACCGGTGCCAGCGCCTCCCGCAGCGGGCGGGCGTCCGGATCCATGTTGATCCAGACGCACGCACCCCACGTGTCGACCCTGCACTCCTGCAGCCGGATGTCCTCCGGGCGCAGGACCTCCGGCGCGAACCCCTCCGCGCCATAGACGAACGAGTTGCTTCCGTCGAGGTTCCACCGCCAGCCATGAAACGGGCACACGATCTGCCCACCACGCAGCCGCCCGGAACCCGAACACAGCTGGGTGGCCCGATGGCGGCAGGCGTTGTGGAACGCCTTGATCGACCGGTCGGGCTGCCGCACCACCAGAATCGACTGATCACAGATCTCGTACTCGACGAAGTCACCAGGCTGCGGAATCTCCTCCAGACGGCACGCCATCTGCCAGACCCGCGGCCACAGGTACTCCTTCTCCAGTTCGTAGAAACCCCGGTCGTAATAACGCTCGCGCGGCACGTGTAAAAGGTCGCGCATCGGAAAAAAAATATCGCGAGCGACGACCGACCGGCGGTCTTCGGCGAGAGCCATCGACATCAACCTCCTGCCACACGGACTTCCCCACGGGGTCAGCCCGACGTCTGGATCGTCCCGATCTCGGCACCGATCTCATAAACCGTCTCGACGGCGCCGGTCCAGTGCACCGTGCCGGACGCACCGGCTTCCACCTCGGTTTCGGCCTTGTCCGTCGCGATGATGAACAGCGGTTCACCCTCCGTCACGTTCGCTCCCTCGTCCACGAGAAGCTCGATCAGCTCCGCTTCCGAGATCGCGACGGATACCCGCGGAATACGGATCGTGAAGTCAGCCACAGGCACCGTCCTCGATAATTTCCGACCGCAGCGTCCGCCGGACCGCCGCAGCAATACGTTCGGTGTTCGGATAGATCTGCGACTCCAGCGCCGAGGGGGCCGGATTCGGCACGAACCGGGCACCCACCCGTTCCACCGGCGCCGCGAGCACGCCGAAGAGCTCGCGCTGCAGAATCGCGGCGATCTCCGCCCCGGGCCCGGCGAACCGCACCGCGTCATGCACGACCACAGCCCGCCTCGTGCGACGTACCGCATCAACCATCGTCGGCACGTCGAGCGGAACCAGGGTGCGCAGATCAAGCACCTCGGCGCTGACTCCCTCCGCCTCGAGCACGGCCGCCGCGCCGAGCGACTCGACCACCCCCCGGCCATAGCCGATCAACGTGACATCGGTACCCGGCCGTTTCACGTCCGCCCGACCCAGCGGAATCGAGAATCCGGGGTCCACCGGCACCAACCCGCGTTGGCCCTGCAGACGAATCGTCTCCAGGAAGACACACGGGTCGTCATCGAAGATCGCCGACGTGAGAAGACCCTTCGCGTCCCGCGGCGTCGACGGAACGATCACCTTCAGCCCGGGAACGTGCATGAACCACGCCTCCAACGACTGCGAGTGCGTCGCCCCGGTCCCCAGCCCGCCGTAGACCTGTGTCCGGACCGTGATCGGCGCGGTTGTCCGCCCCCCGGTCATGAAGCGCAGCTTCGCCGCATGATTGACGATCTGATCGGCGGCGATACCGATGAAATCCATGATCATGATCTCGGCGACCGGGCGGAACCCCTCCATCGCGGCGCCGATCGCGGCACCCACGATCGCCGCCTCGGAAATCGGCGTGTCCAGCACCCGATCCGTGCCGTATTTGGTCGACAGCCCCCTGGTCGGCCCGCTGGAGCCGGGATCGGCGATGTCCTCCCCGAGCAGGAAGACACGCTCGTCGCGGGCCAACGCCTGGTCCAAGGCGAGGTTCAACGCCTCGCGCATCGTCATCCGTTGCTCGTCCACGTCCACCTCTATGCGGGTCGAATGATCGAGAAGGCGAGCAGCCGTCACGAAGCCGGCATCCCCCGGAGACGCGCCTCCCGTGACGCCCGCGGAATCCGCGGCCCAGCGGGATCCGCGAATCTAGGCGGGGCAGTTCCGCGGGTCGGCGTACACATCACGATCGAGTTCGTCGAGCGTCGCGGCCGGCGCCGCCAGAACCGCGGCCAGCGCCTCCTCGACCGCCGCGGTGGCGCCCGCCTCGATCTCGTCGAGAGCCTGCCTGTCGCAGACCCCCGTCTCCAGCAGGCGCGACCGGAACCGCGGTATCGGATCGGCCTCGACAGCGGCGGCCATCTGTTCGGCCGGGATGTACGCCATGGGATCCCCGAAGTAGTGACCACGGAACCGGAACGTCACGCACTCCACCAGCGTCGGGCCGCCCCCGTTCCTCGCCCGCTCCACGGCCCGCGTCAACACGGCGAGGAGGGCGACGGGGTCGTTACCGTCGACGCGGACGCCTGGCATCCCGTACCCGGCCGCCCGGTCCGCGACCTGATCGATCTTCATCGTGTGCCCGGTCGGCGTCATCTCGCCGTACTGGTTGTTCTGGCACACCAACACCAACGGCAGATCCCACAGCGCCGCCATGTTCGCCGCCTCGTGAAACGAGCCGGTGTTCGTCGCCCCGTCACCGAAGCTCACGGCTGTCACCCGATCCAGGCCCTTGCGCCGCGCCGCCATGGCCAAGCCCACCGCGACCGGCGGCCCGGATCCCACAATCCCCGTCGACAACATGACGCCCGAGTCGGGGCGGGCGATGTGCATCGTCCCGCCCTTGCCCCGGCCCGAGCCCACCTGCCGGCCCAGCATCTCGCCGTAGATCTCCACCAGCGGCACGCCCTTGCCGATCAGGTCATGCAACCCCCGATAGGTCGTGACCAACCGATCGTCCGGCCGGAGGCACACCCCCATCGCCGCGGCGATCGCCTCCTGCCCTCGAGGAGGCCAGTACACGCACTGCAGCTCACCCGACGCGATCCCCCGGCTCAGCCGGTCGTCGGCCGCCTTCATGAGCGTCATCAGCTCGTACAACCGGCGTAATACCCGTCCCGACAGGCCCGCCGTTCCATCCGTCGTCATGGTCCTCCTCCTGCGGCCGGCGAACCAGCGCCAGACGGCGACACGCGAAGCGGCCGAAAGGCGGGAGTTCGGGTATTTCTGTCGGGCCGACAGGCCGCGACACGGAGCATGGCCGCGCCGCGGAATCCGTATGGCCATCGCCCCGCCAGCGGATACTCCGCCAGCGATCACCGACGTATTCAATCATCAATCCGCCGGCGTATACAAGTCCTTCCGGCTATACGCTGGCGGTACGCTAGGCCAGTCGCGCAGACCAGCCGCCATCGACCGGGATGACGACTCCGGTCACGAAGGAGGCGCGGTCCGAGGCCAGAAAGGCCGCCACCTCGGCCAGCTCGCGCGGCCGACCTCCCCGTTTGAGCGCGGCCTTCGAGCTCATCTCACGCAACAGCTCAGGCGGCCCTTTCATGATCTCAGTGAGCGTGAATCCCGGTGCGATGACGTTTGCCCGGATGCCCTGAGGGCCGTACTCGACGGCCACCGCCTTGGTGAGCGCATGGGTTCCAGCCTTCGCGGCAGCGTACATGACCGACGTCCGGCTCTGTACGTTGACCGCTGAGATCGAGGAGAAGTTGACGATGCTGCCGCCGCCCGAGCGAAGCATCGCCGGAATCGCGTGTTCGGTCATGACGAGCACGCCGCGCAGATTCACCTGGGTCATCTTCTCGAACTCGGCGACGGTGACCACCTCGGGTGGCCGCGTACCGTGGGTACCGGCCACGTTCAGTACGGCGTCGACGCGTCCGAACTCCTTGATCGCGGCCTCGAACATCGCAGCGACGTTCGTCTCGTCGGAGACGTCGCAGTGGAAGGGGAGAACATTCCTGCCGACTTCGGCCGCGGTCTCCTTCTCGGCACCACTTATGTCGACGGCCACCACCTTGGCACCCTCCTGCACGAAGAGCTCCGTGGATGCCTTCGCTATGCCCGATCCAGCGCCGGTTATCACCGCCACCTTCCCGTCAAGCATGCCCATTACTCACCTCCGTGGACCGGCGCACCGGGACCGGTCACCTCGTCACCGGCACACAACGCGCGCACGCGGCCATGAGCGGGCCGCCGTTTTTGCTGACTCATCATGGACAGGACCTGGTTCCCCTACCTCTGCGGGCTCACGGGCGGCACCGCCCGCGGGCCGCCTGGCAACGGCACGCGAAAGGGTCGGCCACGCGGGCGCCGGCGAAGGGCCCAGAACGCGGTCAGGCCCTCGGACGGTCGCCGGTGATGGTGATGCGGCGCAGGACCCGTCGCTCCGCGTAGTCGGCGATCGCGCGATGTTGGGTGACCCGCTCCTCCCACACCGCGATCATGTTCGGTTGCCAACGCAGGCGGACGTGGAATTCCGGGGTGTTGACGTGTTCGTACAGCATCCGCAGAAGCGTCTCGTTCTCCCGCTCGCTCACCCCGACGAGCCGCTCCGTGTACACCGAGTTGACGTAGAGGGCCTTCCGCAGGGTCACCGGATCGGTGATCACGACAGGATGCACGTGGCTCTCCCCCTGACCGAAGGAGTCGTGGTACCGCGCCACCGCGGCGGTACTGTGCACAGCCTCCATGCCGTCGAACAGCCGCTGGTATCGGGACGACAGGGCGTCGAAGGCCGCGGTCATGCTTGCCCACATGGTGTCACCCCCGAAGGCCGGCACCTCCACCGAGCATAAGAGCGCGGCCTGGGGAGGCTTCTCCTGAGGACTCCCGTCCGTGTGCCAATAATTCGTCCGGAGTCGTACCGCGTCAGCGCCCTCCTCGGTCACGAAGTTGCCAGGACCTTTCCCATAGGGGTAGGCATAAAGATCACCGAAGACCGAGGCAAACGCCGAGAACTGCTCGCCGCTGACTTCCGTGTCCGCGTGGAAGAACAGCACGCCGTGTTCATGCAGCGATCGCAGCAGCACCGACGCCACCTCGTCCCCGTGGGCAACGTGGACATCGACACCGTGGACGGTCGCGCCGATGTTCCCGGTCACCTTCTCAAATCTCATACCGTCGACTGTTGAACGTTTCCGCGCCGGTGTTGTTTCTACACCCATGGATACCGACCTCCTTGAGCTGACGATGTCAGGACGCGCGCATCTGTTGGGCCGTGCGGACTCTACTGACGCTGGAGTCTCGGGGCCGATACGGCTCGCGCGATATCCGGCCGTGCCGCACACGACACTCGCCGAAGACGCCGAGGACTAACTCTCGTATCCGGGCAGTCCGAGCATCTCACGGGCCTCGGCCGGTGTGGCGACCTCCCGGCCCATGCTTCGAGCCATCTCGGCGACACGCGCGACGAGCTCGGCGTTCGTGGGCACGCCGAGTTCCTGGTACGGATGGTCGGCGACGCCGATGGCGACGTGGCCGCCGGATTCGATCGCGCCGGCGAGCGCCGGAAACGCATTGCCGCCGATCACACTCAGGAACCAGGGCCAGTTGGCCCGTGCCGGAAAGAAGTCGAGGAGAGCGTGCAGCCCCCTGATCGTCGCCGGATGTCCGTAACTGACGAACGGGTCCGCAAAAAGCGTCAGCTCACAGAACAACGGCTCTTTGTACAGTCCCATCTCGAGGAACGCCTCGGTGAGCCGAACCCCGGCGATGTTCCATATCATGGACACCGGCTGCACCCCGACGGCGCTCACGGTCTCGCAGATGTGCGTGAGCATCTTGGTCGTGTTCAAATAGACCCGCTCATCGCTGATGAACGCTCTGCGCCGCGCGTCGTACCGGTCCAGGTTGGTGGTCAGCATGTCGACTGGGACGCAGTCGGGCCTGGTCGCCGGATCCTTCGCCATCTCGACGATGTGCGCCAAACGCTCCCCGGCGGTGGGCAGCATGCTGGCACCCAGTGTGGGAAACGTGATGAGATCACTGTCCTGTTTGATCCGCCGTACCACGTCCGCGTACAGATCCACCTCAGCGGACTGCGCACCCGTCTCGGGATCCCGGGCGTGATAGTGCACGAGTGACGCGCCCTGCCGCCAGCATTCGACTGCCTGGCCGGCGATCTCCGCAGGGCTGTAGGGAACGTGTGGGCTGCTGTCCCTCGTCGTTCCCTCGTTGATCCGGACCTCGATGATGAGCTTCTGCTTCGTCATACCCACCTCACGTTCGCCACGCCGGCTTACATCGAGTCAGTCGGCCTCGTGGCCGAGGCCGTGGCGGGAGGGGAGCCCCGGGGCCGGGGCCAGCCGCCCGCGGACGGGATCACCCGGCACCTGGCGAGACCGCCACACCGGCGCGTCCGGCGTGGTGCCGACTCGGTACGCCGGGCTCGTGGCGGCTGCGCCCACGGGCCGGCTCACCCTGGACTTGGATCATCGTCCCGATATACCTCCTGGGCGACCGGCCTTGGGATGAAGGGACCCGCCTGCCCGCGACCCCCGCCCACCCACTTCCAACTGTTGTATACACCTCTCGGGCATGGTTGTATACAAACTGCTCGAGATCCGCAAGAAATGGGCTGGCCGCCGGACCGTCCGCGGTGCCGGGCATGTCCGGCTGGCTGGTTACGCCGGAGCCATGATCGATGACCGTGGGAGGTGGGGCTGCGTCCTCGCACGAGCGACCCTTGAAAGATCAGCACCGCGGCGGGACGGCGAGGACGGAGGCACCCGGCGGGACGAGGCGGGCCCTCGCCTGCGGTGACGGTCGACGCCTGGGCCCTGCCGTCAGGCCGCGTCGGTCCGCTCGCCGGCAGGGGCCTGCGACAGGCGAGGAAAGTACTTCGTGCACGGCCAGGTCGGGACGGACGTACATTTTCACCGGCCTGGCCGGCGCCGAACCCATGAAAGACACCAAAGTAGGACTGGGGCCGTGGACCCGCGATAGAGGGGCCTACCCAGAACAATGGAGAAGATGCCGCCAGGACCCCGCGTGAATGCGAGGCGTCCTCGGCGAGCGTGACACACGAGGCGGGCAGCTATGGACAGGCTAGAAGGACGCGGCGCGGTTGTTGTCGGCGGCGGGAGCGGAATCGGTCGCGGGATTGCTTTAGGTCTCGCCGGCGAGGGCGTGCGAGTCCTCGTCGCCGACATCGACTCGGGCAGCGCGGGCGCGGTACGCGACGAGATCGTACGGCGCGGGGGCGAGGCGCACGCTTCACGCGTGGACGCGACCGATCGCGACTCGTTAGCGGAACTCGCGGCCGGCGCGGCACGCGATCTGGGCAGCGTGCACGTGCTCGTGAACACGGTCGGCGTCCACACCAACGCTCCACTCACCACGGCCAGCGAGCAACTGTGGGCGTGGTTCGTCGAATTCCACCTCATGGCAGCCGTGCGCGTGGTCCAGGCGTTCCTGCCGCTGCTGCGTGGATACGGCGACGAATCGCACATCGTGCTCACATCGTCAATGGCCGGCCTGCTGGCGTTACCCGCGGAGCAGACGGGCGGCACGGACACCGGCGTGTACACCACGCTGAAGCACGCCGTTCTCGGGTACGGCGAGATGCTGCGGCACGAGCTCGCGTCCGAGGGTGTCGGGGTGTCGGTGCTCTGCCCCGGAGCGGTGGCGACCAATCTGGTCTCGACGTCTGCCCGGCACCGCCCGGAGCGGTTCGGTGGACCGGCGCCCGATCCGATGGCGGGTCGCGAGCTGCCGTCGAACCTGCCGCTGAGCATGATGTCGGACGAGGCCGTGGGGCCGATTGTCGTGCGGGGCATCCGCGCCAACCGCACCTACATCATCACGCATCCGGAGATGGCGGGCATGGTGCGTGCCCGCCACCAGCAGCTCCTGGAGGACTTCGCGTTCTTCTCCGAGACGTGACCGCCGGACCTGGCCGGATGGCCAGGCGCCCGTCGAACCGCGCCTGGCCGGGATCCCGGTCAGGCCCGGTTCGACGCGCTGCGCGGGACGTCGCGGAACGGGCGGTCACGGTCGGGCGTGCGCTCGCGGGGCATGCCCAGCACCCGCTCGCTGATCACGTTGCGGGCCATCTCCGTGGTGCCGCCGCCGATGCACGACGTCTGCCGCATCAGGAAGTCGTCGCCGCAGTTCGCGGCCGCGCCGTCGTCCGCCGTCCAGGCCGCGCCCGCGGGGCCCGCGATCTCGAACGCGATGGTGGCCTTCCGCGCGGAGGAGACACCCGCGAACAGGCGGGTGATCGCGGCGGACTGTTCGGAGATCCGGCCCGCGGCGACACCGCGGCCGATCCGGCGCCGGAGCGTCTGACCGACGAGCTCCAGCATGTGGGCCTCGCCGAGGAGATCCCGGACGCAGCGGTCGTCGAACCGCCCGGTGTCCCGGGCGACGTTGACGATGGAGTCGGCGCCGACCTCGCCGGGTGAGGTCCCCACCGGGATGCTGACGAACGGCGAGTTGAAGAGCATCCGCTCGTGGAACATCCACCGGGTGCCGACCGTCCAGCCGCCGTCGACGTCGCCGATGCGGTCGCTGTCCGGGACCCGGACGTCGGTCAGGAACTCCTGGCAGAACTCGGTAGAGCCGTTCAGCATCTCGATGCGGTGCACCTCGATGCCCGGCTGGTGGATCGGCAGGATGAACACGGTCAGGCCCCGGTGCTTGGGGACGTCCCAGTTCGTCCGGGCCAGGCACAGGCCCCAGTCGGCGGTCGAGGCGCCGGTCGTCCAGACCTTCGAGCCGTTCAGGATCCAGTCGTCACCGTCGCGGACGGCGCTGGTGAGGGCGGCCGCGACGTCCGACCCGCCGCTGGGCTCGGACAGCAGCTGCATCCAGATCTCCTCGCCCTTGAGAATGGCGGGGATGTGCCGGCGCTTCTGCTCCTCGGTGCCGAAGTCCAGCAGCACGGCACCGCAGGGCGAGAACGACGGCGCCTGCAGCCGCGCCGGGTATTCGTAGCCCACGATCTCGGCGTTGAACGCGCGCTGGTGGTCCGTCGTCAGGCCCTGCCCGCCGTACTCCCGGGGGAAGCCGATCCCGGCGAGGCCGGCGTCGAAGATCATGCGCTGGAGCTCACGCTCCCGGGCGAGCGCGGCGTGTTCCTCCTCCTCGGTCTGGACCGGTAACGCGAGGGTGGGCGCGAGTATCTCGTGTGGCTCCAGCGGGCGGAGGTTCGCGCGGATCCAGGCGCGGGCGCGCAGGCGGAAACTCTCGACGTCCTCGGTCATGCCCGCTCCTTCCGGTTCTCGAGCACGGTGCTGATGCGTTGGCGATGGTCGGCCGGCGTGCCGTACAGGGCCCGGTTCACGGTGACCCGACGCAGGTAGAGGTGCAGGTCGTGCTCGAAGGTCACGCCGATCCCGCCGTGGATCTGCACGCAGTCCTGGACCAGCTCGGAGCCGTAGTCGCCGATGAACGCCTTGGCGGCGCTCACCAGCTCCTTCGCGTCGGGCGACCGGTCGTCGACCGCCGCCGCGGCGGCGTCGTTGACGGCGTGGCAGGCTTCCAGCCACGTCTTCTGGTCGGCGAAGCGGTGCTTGAGCTCCTGGTAGGAGGCCAGCGGGCGACCGAACGAGTAACGGTCGAACGCCCATTGCAGCGTCATGTCGAAGGCGGTCTGCAGGGCGCCCACCGCCTCGGCGTTGCCTATCACCACGGCGAGCTGGAGCTGGTACTCGAGGAGCTCGTCGGCGTCACCCAGCTCTCCCACGAGGGCCTCGACCGGGAGTCGGACGCCGTCGAACGTCACCGCCGCGAAACGGCGGGTCAGGTCCGCCGTGCGCATCGGCTCGATCGACACCCCGGCGGTGTCGGTCGGGACGAGGATCTGCGTGAGCCCACCCTCGGCCCGGGCCGTGACCAGGATGTGGTGCGCCTGGCCCGCCGCCTCGACGGGGCGCTGGACGCCGTCGAGGACGACCTCGCCGTCGGCGATCCGGCAGCGCGGGCCCGCGGGGCCGCGGCCGTCGGTGTCGACGGCCGGGCCGAAGCACCACGCCGCGACCGACGTGCCGGCCAGCAGCGACTCGAGGACGGGACGGTGCGCCTCGCCGCCGAAGGTGCTCAGCGTCCCGGCGACCACGTTGGTCGGGACCAGCGGTCCGGGCGCGGCGTGCACGCCGAACTCGTGGGCGATCGTGGTGAGGTCCACCAGCCCCCCGCCGCTGACCGAGCCACCGCCGTGTTCCTCGCTGACCAGCAGCGACGTCCAGCCGAGCTCGGCGCCCTCGCGCCAGTAGTCGGGATCGAAGCCGGCGGGATGGTTCCGCAGACTCCGGACCTCGCTGATCGGCACCCGACTGGTCAGGAATCTCGCGGTGGTGTCCCGAAAGATCTCCTGGTCGGAGCTCAGTTCCAACAGCATGTCGGGTTTTCCTCCAGGTCGCTGGCGGCACCGGCGGGGCCGGATCGGCCGGATGCCGGACCGGTGGGTCCGGCCGGCCGGCCGGACTGGGTCTAGCGGCCGAAGAAGTAGTTCACGTTCGCCGTCGCGGCCGGGTAGCTTCCGGTGATGCCGGAGCTGCAGTAGCCCGCGTCGGTGACGACGGTGATGCCGCTGACGCCCACGGCGGCGTCGCTGCAGAGGAACAACAGCGGGTAGGCCTGCTCCAGCGGCGTCGCCGCCTCGATGCCGAGCTCGGCCCGGTAGTCGGCGCCGAAGCCGAGCCACATCTCCTTGTTGGCCTGGGCCAGCGGCGTGTCGGTGGGGCCGGGGCAGATGGCGTTGACGCGGATGCCCCGCTTCTGCAGCGCGAACGACTCGCGAGCCACGTAGGCGCAGATCGCCTGCTTGCTCCACGTGTAGTCGGCCTTGCCGTGCTCCTGGACCCACAGCGTCGCCGCGTCGAAGTCGGTGATGTCGAGGAATTCCTTGAGCAGCGGGAGGTTGCCCTCCCAGCCGAGGCCGGCCGCCGACGAGATGAAGCCGATGGCCGAGCCCCGGGGCAGCAGGCCCCCGGCCAGCAGGCGGTCGATGAGATACCGATGGCCGATGAAGTTGATCCGCTCGATGCCGGGCGTGCCGTCGGCGACACCGGCGGCGGAGAACAGCGCGTGCACCGGCCCGCCGACCTGCTCGACGGCCGCGTCGATCGACGCCGCGTCCGCCAGGTTGACGTGGATGGACTTGGCGCCGGGCAGCGTGACCTCGGCGTAGTCCATGACCACGACCTCGGCGCCGGCGCTCTGCGCCAGCTCGGCGGCGGCCGCGCCCATACCGGTCGCCCCGCCGACGACGAGGACCCGCTTCCCGTCGTAGCGGAACGCGTCGAACAAGGTCATGTCACTTTCTCCTACCTGTCGAGTCGGATGGTTGGTGTGCGGACGGCCCGGGCGGCCGCTACGCGACGACGCCGCGCACCTTGAGGTCCACGACCGTGTCCCAGTCGAGCCCGAGCTCCGCGAGGATCTCGTCGCCGTGCTCGTTGAACTGCGGCGCCCGGCGGGTGGCCGACGGCTGCTCGTCGAACTGCACCGGCGCGGCGGCCAGCTGGAACGGCACGCCGGCCGCCGTCTCGAGGTCCTGGATGTAGCCGTTCGCGGCGGACTGGGGGTCGACCGCGGCCTCCCGCGTGTCCTGCACGACCGCCCACTGGCCGACGAAGTCGGCCAGCCGCGACCGCCACTCCTCGAGCGTGCGCTCCGCGAAGGCCTCGCGCAGCAGGGCGATCGCCTCGGTGCTGTTGTCCCGCAGCGCCGTGTGGTCGGCGAACCGGGGGTCGACCGCCAGCTCCGGCCGCCCGATCACCTCGCACATCGGCGGCCAGTACCGGCCCGCCTGCAGGCAGGAGAACGCCAGCCAGCGCCCGTCCTTGGTGAGGTAGTTGCCGACGAGCGGGTTGGCCATCGCGTTCAGCGGCAGCGGCTCCCACGGCATGTTCAGCACCAGCGAGAGCCCGAGCGCCTGGCCCATGGCCCACAGGCCGGTGCCGAGCAGGGACACGTCCACGATCTTGGCGACGCCGGTCCGCTCCCGGTGGAACAGAGCGCCCATGATGCCGCCGGCGATCGTCATCGCGCCGATCGAGTCCCCGAAGCCCGGGGCCGGCGGGCTCGGCACATGGCCGTACTCCGGACGGGTCAGACCCGACGCGATCCCGGCGCGAGCCCAGAACGCGAGCGAGTCGTAGGACCCCCGGTCGGCGTCGGGGCCCCGCTCGCCCTGGCCGGTGCCGCGCACGTAGATGATGCGCGGGTTGTGCTCGCGGATCGACTCGACGTCGATCCTCAGCTTCGCCCGCACCTTAGGCAGCTTGTTGGTGAGGAACACGTCGGACGTCGCGGCCAGCCGGTAGAGCAGGTCGCGGCCCTCGTCGGACGTGAGGTCGAGGCCCAGGCTGCGCTTCCCGCGGTTGGAGTGCTCCAGCAGCACGTGGACGTCCGCCGGCACCGCGGCCACCCCGGCCGAGGCGAGCCCGCGCATGGCGTCGCCGCGCTCGACGTGCTCGATCTTGATGACCTCCGCGCCCCAGTCGGCCAGCAGGGCCGAGGCCGCCGGCACGAAGGTGTGCTCGGCGACCTCGAGGACGCGGACGCCCTCCATGACACCGCTCATCGAGCCGCGCTCACGTCCTGGAGTCCGTCGGCCTCCACCCGGCCCACTCCGGCGGCCTCGTTGCGCTTGCGCCACTCCGCCCGCGACATCCGCGTCACGTCCACGTCGGTGGCCTGCGCGCGCAGCGCCCCCACCGTCGCCTGCTCCTTCGGGACGTGGCTGAACGGGTCCCAGTTGAAGAAGCGAGCACTGTTCTCCCAGGTGATCTTGTGGATCTCGGCATCCGGGACGCCGGCGGCCTGCAGCTCGTTCCACACGAACTCCGGCGACTCCGGCCAGGTCGTGTCGGTGTGCGGGTAGTCGCACTCCCAGGCGATCACGTCGACGCCGATGTCGTGCCGCATCTTGAGACCGGCGGGGTCGGTGATGAAACAGGCCAGGAAATGCTCGCGGAAGACCTCGGAGGGCAGCTTCCCGCCGAAGTCGCCCTCGATCCACGTCTGGTTCTGGAAATGCCGGTCGATACGGTCGAGATAGAACGGGATCCAGCCGATGCCACCCTCGGAGAGGGCGACCCGCAGCTTCGGGAAACGGCGCAGCGTGGGACCGAAAAGCAGGTCCTGCGCGGTGAGCATCGTCAGCTGCGACGGTATCACGATGGAATGGTCCACGGGCGCCTCGGGCGCCAGCTGCACGATGTCCCAGGCGCCGCCGATGTGCAGGCAGAGCACCATGTCCTCGTCGACGAGCGCCTTCAGCATCGGATCCCAGTAGCCCGACAGGAAGCTCGGCCAGCCCTGCCCGTGCGGCGCCTCCAGGAAACTGATCGCGCGGCAGCCCTTCCGGGCGATCCTCCGGATCTCCGCGACCGCCAGGTCGACGTCCCACATGGGGACGATTCCCAGCGGGATGAACCGGCCGGGGTAGGTGGCGCACCACTCGTCGATGTGCCAGTCGTTGTACGCCTGGAGCATGATGTAGGAAATCTGCTTGTCGCCGGCCTCGCTGAAGGTCCGGGCGTTGAAGCCGGCCATCGTCGGGAAGCACATCGAGGCCAGCACGCCGTTGACGTTCATGTCACGGACGCGCTCGTGGACGTCGAAACAGCCCGGCCGCATCTCGGACATCGAGCCGGGGTGGAATCCCCATTCCTCGCGGGGCCAGCCGACGGTCGCCGCCATGCCGAACGGCGTCGCGGTCGCCTGCCCCTGGAACACCCAGAGATCCGCGCCCTCCTCACCGCGCACGACTTTCGGGGCCTGGTCCAGCCACTTCGCCGGAACATGCCGCTTGTACATGTCCGGGGGCTCGATCGAATGGTCGTCAATGCTGATCAGGATCATGTCCGACTGCTGCATTTTCTTTCTCCCCTGGGGCTGCGGCGGAACGGTACGCAAAACACTGGCTCCGGGACGGCTGTCAGCCGATGCGGACGGGCATCTTCTCCCAGCCCCGCACGGTCGAGGTGCGGGCCTGGACCGCGTTGTCCCAGTCGACCTCCCAGTCGGGGAAGCGCTGGAGCACCTCGTCCAGCGCGACCCGGCCCTCGAGGCGGGCCAGTGCGGCACCGAGGCAGTGGTGGATGCCGTAGCCGAAACCGAGATGGCGACCCACGGAGCGGTGGATGTCGAAACGGTCGGGATCGGGGAAACGGCGCTCGTCCCGGTTGGCGGAACCGTTGAGGAGGAGGACGACGCCGCCCGCGGGTATCGTCCGGCCGTGCAGTTCCACCTCGCGTTCGATGTACCGCGCCTGTACCGGGGAGGGCGCCTCGTAGCGCAGCACCTCCTCCACCGCGTTGGGAATCAGTGATCGATCGGCGGCGAGCTCGCGGCGCTGGTCCGCGTGCTCGCCGAGGAGCTTCCCGGCCCAGCCGACGAGCCGGGCCGTCGTCTCGTTCCCGGCCCCGGCCAGCAGGTTGATGTAGGCGATCACCTCATCCCGGGTCAGCGTGCGGACGGTCCCGGTCTCGTCCTCGAACTCCGCGTTCATGAGTTCCGTCATGAGGTCGTCCGAGGGATGTTCGGCCCGCCAGTCGACGTAGTCGCTGAACGCGCCCTCGATGCCGATGTCGGGTGGCGTCGGGTTGTCCGGGTCCTCGATGCGGAGATTGTCGTCGAAGAGGGCCCTGATCGTCTCCTGGTCCTCCTCCGGAATACCCAGGAGATAGCCGATCGTGCGCATCGCCATGTGCGTGCCGAGGTCTCCGATGAAGTCGAAGCCAGCGGTGCCGACGAACGGGTCGAGGGATCGCCCGCAGAACTCCCGGACCTTCGACTCGAGGGCGTTCATCTTCTTCGGCGTGAACACCCGGGCCATGACACCGCGGTGCGCGTGGTGCACGGGAGGGTCCTCGAAGAGGATGTTCCCGGGGGGTATGGGGACGTTCGCCTTGATGATCTCCAGGAGGGTGCCCCGCCCGGACAGGAAGGTGCCCCACTCGCTCAGGGCGCGCTCGACGTCCTCGAAGCGGCTCAGCGCGTAGAAGTCGTGCTTCTCGTTGTGGTAGAGCGGCGCCTCGTCGCGCAGCCGCCGCCACACCGGGTAGGGGTCGGCGTCGATCTGGAAGTCGTAGGGGTCGTAGTAGACGTCACCTAAATGGCTGGTGATTGACACGGTTGCTCCTTCACTGGGGCGAGCGGCCTTCCGGAGATGCCTCGTGCCTCGCGTCGTTCGCGGGGGTCGTCGGCACGGTGTTCGTCTGGGCATGCCGCCGGCGGCGGACCGCGCGGTTCCGGCCATGCCGAGCGTGCCGGTGGGCCGCGGGTGGCGTTCCGAGGCGGGTGACGTCCTGAGGCGGGAAAGGAATCCGCTGGATCCGCGGGACCTGCGGGATCCGCGGGCCGGGACTAGGCCTTCGGCCAGGCGAGGGACTTGGTCTCCAGGTACTGCTCGAATCCCAGCGTGCCGTTCTGCCGGCCGATCCCGCTGTGCTTGTAGCCCCCGAAGGGCAGGTCGGCTCCGTAGGGCGTGCCGCCGTTGACGCACATCCCCCCGGTGCGCACCCGGCGGGCCACGGCGAACGACCGTTCCAGGGATCCGGAGAAGACACCGCCGCTGAGCCCGTAGACACTCTCGTTGGCGATCCGGACGGCGTCGTCGTCATCGTCGAACGGGATCACCACGAGAACCGGCCCGAAGATCTCCTCCTGGGCGATCGTCATCGAGTTGTCCACATCGGTGAACAAGGTGGGCTCGACGTACCAGCCGGTGGGCAGGTGCTCGGGCCGACTGCCGCCGAGAGCGAGGGTGGCGCCCTCCGCCACCCCCTTCTCGATGTAGCCGAGCACGCGAGCCCGCTGCTTGGCCGAGATCAGCGGGCCCATCATCACGTCCGGGCGTTGCGGGTCGCCGTAGGGCACCGCCGCGAAGGCGGCCTTCAGCACCTCGACACCCTCGGCGTAACGCGACCGCGGCAACAGCATCCGGGTCTGGACGGCGCAGCCCTGACCGGCGTGGTAGCACACGCCCAGGCCGGCCATGAGCGCGCTCGGGAAATCCGCGTCGTCGAGGACGATCGTCGCGGACTTGCCCCCGAGCTCGAGGAACACCCGCTTCATCGTCGCCGCGCCCTTCGCCATGATCCGCTGCCCGACGGTGGTCGATCCGGTGAAGGAGATGAGGTCGACCTGCGGGGAGAGCGTCAGCTCCTCCCCCACCAGGTGGTCCGAGGAGGTGACGACGTTGACCACGCCGGGCGGGATGTCCGTGCGCTCGGCGACCAGCCGGCCGATGCGGGTGGCGTTCCACGGCGTGTCCGGAGCGGGCTTGAGCACCACGGTGTTGCCGGTGGCGAGGATCTGGCCGAGCTTGTTGAGGGCCACCTCGAAGGGGAAGTTCCACGGCACGATGGCGCCGACCACACCGGCCGGTTCCTTGCGGACCCGCCGCCGGTTGAGCACGCCCATCGCCATGCCGTCCGGGAGATCCGACTCCCAGGGGAACTCGTCGATCAGCTTGGCCGGGTAACGAAGCGCGCTCTCCAACGGGTCGTCGAGCTGCGGGCCGCTGGTCACCATCCGTGGGCAGCCGACTTCGAGGATGAGCTCCTCGCGCAGCTCCTCACGCTCGCTCTCCAGCGCGTCCTGCAACTGCTCGAGGCAGCGCTTGCGGAAGGAATGGTTCGTCGACCAGTCGGTTGTGTCGAACGCGCGGCGGGCGGCCGTGATCGCCCGCCGCATCTCCACCGTGGAGGCGTCCGCCACCTGGCCCAATAACTGTTCGGTCGCGGGGTTGATGTTGTCGAATCGCTTGCCCGAGTCGGCTTCGACGAGCTCGCCGTCCACAAGCATCCTGGACTCGGACCTGACATCGGTCACCGCGGTCACGGTGATCTCCTCTCGCCCGCAGGCAGAAGTACGCCCTGGTGTGGCTGAAGTACGCCGGTAGGTGACGGTGGTGGCTGGCGTGACGGTGGAGTCCGCATCCCGCGTCCCGCCTCTCCCACACGCTTCGCAACAGGAGCTGGTCAACGTCCGGTCCGGCGCCGGGAGCAGTGCTCACGTCTGGCCAGACCGCCACGTCGGGTTCTCGGCGACGCCGCCCGAGGAGATACCTGGGCGGGCGTGACGTCGCGGGTGGGTTGTGGTCCGTATCCGCCCGGGGACGCGAGGCGGGTGTCGTCTGGTGGTGTGGGAGAGCGGGTGATCTGGTCTCGACACCGAGTCGCGTGCGGTGTCGACATCGGATCGCGGGAACTGTCCCCCCGCTGGTGTCGTTGGTTGGAGTCCGCTGATCAGCCGGCGACGCCGGCCGCGCCGGGACAGGGCGCGCTAGCCGCTGTCGTCACGCCGGCGGCGCTTCTTGGGGTCGCGAAGTTGCAGCGCGTTGATGAAGATCTTGGTGATCTGGTCGACGGCGATGTCGAAGTCGTATCGAGAGCCGTCCTGCATGAGTGACTGTTCGGCGAAACGCAGTGTCATCGTGGCGAGCGCGTCGGTGGCGATGACCGCGTCGAGGGTCGCGTCCGCCAGGCCGCGTCGCTGGAGCTGTTTGATCGAGTGCGCCATCTCCTCACAGTGCCGCTGGTAGAGCTCGCTCCAGAGAGCGTTGATCGACTCGTTGTACCGCGCCACCTGCTCGATGACATTCATGATCCGCGCTTCCTCGCGGTGTGCCTCGAAACGAATTCGGATCGCCTTCGTGAGGCGCTCGCGGGGGGTGGCGGGAGAAGATGGATCAAGAATGACATCCATACCCGAGTTGAGGGCATGGTCTATGGCGGTGACCACCTCCCGGAGGATGTCCTCCTTCGAGTCGAAGTAGTGGTAGAAGGCGCTGTGGGTCAGGCCGGCACGCTCGCCGATGTCGGAGACCCGCGCGTCGTGGAAACCCTTCTCCTCGAAGACACTCTTCGCCGCCTCCACCAGTCGGGCCCTTGTCTCGGCTCCCCGGCGGGAGCGCGGCAGGTCGTCGTCCCAGCGCTGTGTCCTGAGCTGACTGTCGGCGCCGGAGCTCCAGACCGGTTCCGCCGCCGGCTTCGGCTGGGGAACTGCTGTCATCGGTACTCCTCCAGGGCCATCGGGTTGGTGCACTGCGAGTGCCGGGTCCGACGACGTAGTCGAACCCCACGCCCGCATCCGCCTCGGGCCAGGGGGTGCGGGCGGGCTTCGGTCAGCGCCCGCCGGCACCCGCTCACCTTCGGCATCTTCATCACCGCTCACCTGTTCACGGGGTCCCGGTCCGCCGCCGCTGCGCGCGGTCGTCGGGCCGGTGCCCCTCGCCGGCCTGCCGACGAGCCCGTTGCACCAAAACTGACATGATCCTGAAAAAAAATCGACGATCATGTCTGGAAAGTTGACGATAATGTAGACGCTCTCCGGGCCGACAGCAAGCACCTTCCGAACGGTCGCAGGCGGTCGACCGATGGCGACCAGCCCGCCTACCAGGCGTGGAACAGCGAGCCTTGCCGACGGACGGGCCGCGGCGGGATGGACGGACCGGGCCAGGGGGCCGCCGATCGATCAACCCCGTACCGGCGCGCGGTCGCACACCGCGCGCGGACACAGGCCACCGGACCCGCCCTCCCCGGACGAGGACGGCCGCCCCGGACGGAGACAGCGGCCCCGGAGACGATCCGCGGCAGCCGACAGCCGGCACCTCTCCGGTACCCCCTCCTTGCCTGGAGACGGGAATGCGCGGAACAACCAACCGAAAGCGGCATTTCCGGGAGAAGCCGACAAGGCGGGCGGCAGGCGAAGACCGGCCATGCACACATCTGCGCAAGGCGACCGATTTGCCACCCAGAGTCACAACCACTGGCCTCTTGACTTCCGGATCGGAAAATGTAAGCCTTCCCACACGTTCCGGCCGAACCGACAGGCAGTCGCGCCGGCGCGGCCCAGTAATTGTTCACCTGCCGGCTGACGCCGGCAGGTGGAACTGCCGCGTACTGGACCGCAGCCGACCTGTCGCGGCCACTTCAGCCACTACAGACCGTCGGCGGCCGTATTCACAGTCGCCGCCACGGGACGCTTCGCCGCAGTGCGTTCTATTTGGCTTCACCGGGATTCCAACCGACCGGCGGGCAGTATCAGCCGCTCGTTCAACTTCACTTTCGCAGGCGCGGTCCGGCGCGCCGCGGATTTCGGCTGCACCGAAGAGGCCGTCGTCGCGGAAAGCGCCGCGACGGCCGGACCGCCCGCGCAGCGACTACCCAGGAAGGTCGTCCAAGAAATGAATCCGAGGAAAGGCCTCTTACCCGTGCTGGCGGCGGCACTCGCCCTGGTGGCCGCCTGCGGGAGCGGCGGGGACGGCGGCGGCGCCAGCACGGCGGCACCAGGCACGGACGCCGGGACGACGGCGACACTCTCGCGCTCCTCCGCGACGCAGCCGGCCACCTGGAAGACCCTCCCGGTGTCGGGCACCCTGCCCTGCTCCGGCCACTCGCCCGACCCGACCCGGGGGATCACCCCCACCAGCATCAAGGTCGGCGGGATCGGCACCCTCAGCGGCGGTGGCACCTCCACCTACCAGGAGGCGGACCTCGGCGCCCAGGCCCGGTTCGACCGGGAGAACGCCGCGGGCGGCGTGTTCGGCCGCACGATCGACTACACCGGCATGGTCGACGACGCGCAGAACGCCCAGCAGAACGCCGACGCCGGGAAGAAGCTGGCCGAGAACGAGAAGGTCTTCGCCGCGGCCCCGGTGACGACCACGATGGCGGGCTACGTCGACGCGCTGTGCAAGAACGTGGTGCCGGCGTTCGGCTGGTCGTTCAACAGCGGGTTCTGCGGCCGGGCGAACACCTTCGGCTTCACCGGCTGCCTGCTGCCGGACAAGTACAACTCGATCCAGGTCGGCCCGTACGTCGAGCTGCTGTCCAAGAGTTCGGACAAGAGTGTCGTCCTGCTCGGCGTCGACAACGCCTCGGCCAAGCAGGGCGTCGCCGACACCAAGGATGCCCTGGAACGAGCCGGGCTGGACGTCGTCATGACGAACACCACCCTGCAGTACGGGCAGCCGCCCTCGGACCCGTCCTCCCTGGTCCGGCAGATCATGACCGCCAACCACGGCAAGCCGCCGGCGCTCGTCTACCACGTCACCGACTTCGTGAACGTGACCGCGCTGGCCCAGACGCTGACCGCCGCCGGCTACCAGGGCATCCAGACCAGTTCGGTGGGCTACGACCCGCGGCTGACCGGCCTGGAGGCGCTGAACAAGACCTACACGGCCGTCCAGTGGCTGCCGTTCGAGGAGACCGCCAACCCGACGGTGCGCCAGATGACCGACGACATCAACAAGTACGGCAAGGGCGCCAAGCTGTCCCTTACCTCGGCGATGGGGTGGATCTCCGCCGACATGCTGATCTCCGGCCTCAAGGCGACCGGCAAGGATCTCACCGTCGACAAGTTCCTGAGCACAATGAACAGCCCGGACTACCACTACGGTGACGGCATCTTCATCGCTCAGTCGACGTGGCCGGAGAATCATTTCTACGGCGCTCCCTGCAGTGCCTCCACCCAGTTGAAGGACGGCCACTACTCGCTCGCCGTTCCGCTCGTCTGCAACAACCCCTACACCAACTAGACCGGCACCCGTGCGAAGCGGGCGGAGGGCGGAACCAAATCCCTCCGCCCGCGGAGGGAGTCCCAGTCTCCGCACGGGGGCCGGGTCTGTCCCCCGCTTCCTGGACCGTTACGGGCCCGCAGGGGCGGAAAGGAGTGGGTGTGGTTGCGACCAGCACCGACAGCAGCGTCGCCGGGGTGACCACGGAACCGGCACTGGAGGTCCGCCACGTCACCAAGCGCTACGGCGGTCTCACCGCCATCAGTGATGTGTCCCTGCGGGTGGACCCCGGCGAGGTCTGTGGCTTCATCGGCCCGAACGGCGCCGGCAAGACCACCCTGTTCGACATCATCTCGGGCCTGACGCCGCCCACGTCGGGCGCCGTGTTCCTCGACGGAGTGGACGTCACCCGGCAGCTCCCGGAACGTCGCGCGCGTTCCGGTGTGCGTCGTACCTTCCAACGCGCGCAGCTGTACAGCCGCCTCTCGGTGGAGGACAACGTCCTGACCGCCATGGAATGGCGCGGCGGTGGGGGCGGGCTGCTCGCCGACCTGTTAGCCACGCCCGGCCGCCGGCGGCGCGAGGCCGAGCGGCGGGAGCACGCGCTGTCGGTGCTCGCCGCCTGCGGGCTGGCCGACCTGCGGCACAAGCCCGCCGGGGCGCTGCCGATCGGCCAGGCCCGGCTGGTGGAGCTGGCGCGGGCGATCGCCGACCGACCCCGGCTGCTGCTGCTCGACGAGCCGACGTCGGGCCTGTCCGCGCACGAGACGGAACTCTTCGGCGAGCAGATCCAGCGCCTGCGCACGACCGGCGTGGCGGTCGTGCTCGTCGAGCACGACGTCGGCTTCGTCATGGGCCAGTCGGACCGGGTCGTGGTGCTGAACCTCGGCTCCGTCCTGGCCGAGGGCACACCGGACGAGATTCAGGCCCACCCCGCCGTCCGAGCGGCCTACCTGGGCTGACCGCCAGACCGGATCTCCATCGAAGGGCCACACAATGGAGGAGTTCCTCAATCTCATCGTCGGCGGCGCCGTCGCCGGCGGTCTCTACGCCATCCTGGCGGCCGGCGTGGTCTTGACCTATCAGACGTCGGGCATCTTCAACTTCGCGCACGGTGCGGTCGCCTTCGCCACCGCCTATCTGTTCGTACAACTCAATGTCACCGCCGGCGTGCCGGTCGTCCCCGCGGCGATCATTTCCATTCTTGTCTTCGCGCCGCTGCTGGGCCTGTTACTGGACAGGCTGGTCTACCGGCGGCTCGCGCACGCCCCGGTGGCAGTGAAGATCGTGGTACCGATCGGGCTGCTGATCGCGGTGCCCGGGCTCTGCCTGTTCATCTCCAGCCGGCTGAACCTGTGGTTCCACCTGGACATCGCCGGCATCGAGGACCTGTTCCTGATCCCCGGCCTGGGGCCGACCCCGAAGAAGACCTGGACGCTCGGCGGGGTGCTGCTGGACAGCAACCAGATCGCCGTCTTCGGCGCCGCGGTGCTCACGGCCGTCGGTCTGTGGGTCCTGCTGCAGCGCACCCGGCTCGGGCTCCGGATGCGGGCCGTGGTGGACCGGCGGAGCCTGGCCGCCCTGCGCGGCATCGATCCCGACCGGACCTCGGCGGTGTCGTGGATGCTGGGCAGCTTCCTCGCCGGGCTCGCCGGTGTGCTGGTCGCCCCGATCTTCACGCTCAACACCCCGGTGTTCACCACGGTCGTGCTGATCTCGACGCCGGCTGTCGTGTTCGCCCGGTTCCGTTCGATGCCCCTCGCGCTCGCCGGCGGCCTGCTGATCGGCGTCCTGCAGAACCTCATCGTCGGCTACGCGGACTTCGCCCAGAACATCTCCGGGTTCAGCACGTCGGTGCCGTTCATCCTGCTGCTCGGGCTGCTGTTCGTGTTCGCCGTGGACCGCAGCCGGCGGGCCGGCGCGCACGCCGACGACGACCCGCCGCCGCCGTCCTACGGGACGGAGTCGAAGCGGCGCAAGGTCATCGCGTGGACGGTGTGGAGCGTCGTCGTCCTCGTCTTCGCGCTGTTCGTGGCGGACGAGTACTGGCAGTCACTCATCATCCGCGGACTGGCGCTGTCGCTGGTGCTGCTCTCCTTCACGGTCGTGACCGGAGTCGGCGGGATGGTCAGCCTCGCGCAGGCCGCGTTCGTGACCGCCGCCGGCATCACGGCCGGCTGGGCGGTCAGCCACCACTGGCCGTTCGCGGTCGCGCTGCTCCTGGGCACCGCGGTCGCCACCGCGATGGGCGTGCTGGTGTCGCTGCCCGCCCGTCGGCTCGGCGGACTGCCCCTGGCGCTGGCGACCCTGGCCCTGGCGTACCTCTGCCAGAACCTGTTCTTCCAGCTCAGCGGCGTGAGCCGGAACGACTTCGGTGGGTGGGTGCTCAGCCCGCCCGCCCTCGGGCCGGTGGACCTCGCCGACTCCCGCTCAATGATCATTTTCCTGTCGGTCGTGCTGGGCCTCGCCCTTCTCCTCGTCAGCAACCTGATCCGGTCGAGCTCCGGCCGGGCGATGGCCGCGCTGCGCTCCACCGAGCCGGGCGCGGTGACCATCGGCATCTCGGCGGGCCGCACGAAGACCGCGGTGTTCGCCCTGTCCGCGGCCATCGCCGGGTTCGGCGGTGTGCTGCTCGCGAGTTCGTCCGGGCGCATCACCCACCTTGACTACCCGGTCGAGACGGGCCTGTTCTGGCTCGCCACGGTCGTGTTGTTCGGGGTGCGCCGGCCAGCCGCGGCCGTGATCGCCGGGCTGAGCGCCGCCGTCAGCCCCGAGATCCTCAGCCACGTCGCGGAGACGTCCTACCTACCGCAGGTGCTCTCCGGCCTGGCCGCGATCAACCTGGCGCAGAACTCCGACGGCATCCTCGCGCTCACCGCGCAGCAGCGGTTCGAGCGCCGCCGCAGGCGGGAGCGGCGGGCGCTGCGCCGGGAGGCCGCCGCCACGGCGGCGACCCCGGTCAGCACCACCCCGAACAGCGTGACCCCGGTCAGCGCGCCGGACACCGAGGCCTCGGACGGTGCCTCGACCGTGCTCGAGCTGCGCGGCGTGCACGCCGCCTACGGCGCCGTGGAGGTGCTGCACGGGGTCAGCCTGACGCTGCGGGCCGGCGAGGTGCTCGCCCTCATCGGGGCCAACGGGGCCGGCAAGTCGACGATCTGCGGAGTGGTCACCGGCGGCGTCCCGGTGACGCGGGGCACCGTGCGGCTCGGCGGCCAGGACGTCACGGGGCTGCCACCGCACCGCAGAGTCCGGCACGGCGCCTTCCTCATCCCCGAGGGCCGCGGCATCTTCCCCGCCCTGACCGTGGACGAGAACCTCTCCCTGTGGCTGCCGTCCGCCGATGACCGGGACGCCGCCTACCGCCGTTTCGCGGTGCTCGGCCGGCGCCGCGGCCAGCTCGCCGGATCTCTGTCCGGCGGCGAGCAGCAGATGCTGGCCCTGGCGCCGGCGCTGGTGAAGCCCCCCGCCGTGCTGATCGTGGACGAGCCCTCGCTCGGCCTGGCCCCCCTCGTCGTCGCCGAGGTCTACGCCGCCCTGGAGGAACTGCGGGCCACGGGGACCGCGATCCTGCTGGTCGAGGAGAAGGCCCACGACGTGGTGGCGCTCGCCGACACCATCGCCTTCATGGCCGTCGGCCGGGTGGCCTGGGCGCAGCGGACCGCGGACGTCGACGCCGACCTGCTGGTGCAGTCCTATCTCGGGATCAGCGACACCCCCGCCGGGCCACCGGCAGCCCTGGCCGGCAGCACGACCGGCTCCAGCACGACCGGCCCCACCGTCCCGCAACCCGCGAAGGAGCGTCCATGAAAGCCGTACGTGCGGCCGAAGGCGGCGTGCGGCTCGTCGACCTCGACGAGCCGCCCGGCACCGGCGAGATCCTGCAGGTCCGCTCGGCGAGCATCTGCAGCTCCGACCTGATCTACATCAGCCAGGGCAGCCGCCACATTCTCGGCCACGAGCTGGCGGGCGTGCGCGCGGACGGCAGCGCCTACATCGTCGAGGCGCTCTTCGGCTGCATGGAGTGCGAACAGTGCCTGAACGGCAACTACAACCGCTGCCCCACGCACGGCGAGCGGGCGCTCGGCTTCAGCGCCGACGGCGGCATGGCCGAGCAGTTCCGCGTGCCCACGGCCCGATTAGTCCCGCTGCCGGCCGGCCTCGACGTGCGCGACGCCTCCATCGTCGAGCCGGCGTCGGTGTCCTGGCACGGCGTCCGGATCTCCGGCGCCGCCCCCGGAGCCCGGGTCGCCGTCGTCGGCGCGGGCGCGCTGGGCCTGCTCGCCGTCGCCGCCGCCCGCCGGCAGGGCATCACCGACATCGCCATCGAGGCGCGCTATCCGCACCAGATCGAGGCCGCCGAGCGCCTCGGCGCCAGCGGCCCGCCCAAGGGCGAGTACGACGTCATCATCGAGGCGGCGGGAAGCCCGGCCAGCCTCGCCCGCGCGGTGGAGCTGCTGGCGCCCGGCGGCACCGTCGTCGCCATCGGGGTCTACATGGGCACCATCGAGGTCGACTGGCTAAGCGTCTTCCTCCGCGAGGGCCGCCTGCTGTCCTCCCTCGGCTACTGCCGCCACGGCGGCGGCCGTGAGATGGACGACGCCGCGGCCATGCTCGCCGAGGAGCCCGACATCGCCCGCGCCCTCATCACCCACCGCTTCCCGCTCGAGGAAGCCGAGGAGGCGTTCCGGGTGGCGAGCGACCGGAAGTCGGGCGCCATCCGGGTCGTGCTGGAGCCATGAGACGGCACGCCCGGTCCCCCCGACACACCGGGATCGGCCCGTCACCGGTCCCCCGTCCCGCGGGCCCGTCCCACACGTCCGTCTACGCAGAGGAGCACCGATGACCCCGACCTCGGAGGTGGCCGCCCGGCCGGCCGTCCTGCCCGGCGCCGCCCGTCAGATCGGCTACGTCGTCCGCGACATCGATCAGGCCGTGCGCAGTTGGCTGGAGCTGGGGGTGGGTCCCTGGTACGTCCTGCGCGGCCTGACGCAGACCGGCGTCTACCGGGGTCGGCCCTGCTCGGCCCCGCTGTCCGTCGCCTTCAGCAACACCGGTGACCTGCAGGTGGAACTGATCTGCCAGGACGACGACACCCCCAGCATCTACACCGAGTTCCTGCACGCCGGGCACGAGGGGTTCCACCAGCTGGCCTGGTGGACCGACGACTTCGACGCCACCATGCGGGCCGTGACAGCCGCCGGCTGGCCCGTCGTGTGGTCCGGTGACGGTGACGGCGCGGCTCGCTACGCCTACGTCGAGCCGCCGGCCGGGCCCGCGACCATCGTCGAGATCATGGAGGTCACGGCCGCCACGGACGGCATCGCCACGCTGGTCCGCCAGGCCGCGCAGGACTGGGACGGCAGCGACCCGGTCCGCACGCTGAGCGTGTAGGCCGCCCGCCGACGGCGCGGGCCCGGCCGGGTAGTCCCCCCGGACCGGGCCCGCGCCGTCGGCGGACCTCGCCGCACGCTTCGACCAGTCAAGCCACAGGGAAGTGGAGGAGCCTTGACCAGGAATGGCACCCGGGCCGCCGGGACGGTGGGCATCGTGACCGGTGCCGGTCGCGGTATGGGCCTGGCCTGCGCGCAGCGCCTCGACGGCACGGTCGACGCGCTGCTGCTCGTCGACCGGGACGAGTCGGTGACGGCGCTGGCGAAGCGGTGGCCGGCGAGCGCGACCACCGTCGAGGCGTTCGTCCTCGACGTCACCGACCGGGAGGGACTGGACCGGCTCGCGGCGCGGGCCGGCGAGCTCGGCACGCTGCGCGCCGTCGCGCACGCCGCGGGCATCTCCCCGACCATGGCCGACTGGCGCCGCATCTTCGCCGTCGACCTCGTCGGGACGGCACTGCTCGCAGCGGCCCTGCGCCCGCTCACCACCGCCGGGACGGCGCTGGTGTGCTTCGCCTCCATGGCGCCGTACCTGCAGATCAGCGAGGCCGATCCGGCGGCCGACGCCGTGCTGGACGACCCGCTCGCCGAGGACTTCCTCGACCGCCTTCAGGAGGCCCTCGGGCCCGTCGTCGAGGACCCCGGCATGGCCTACTCGTGGGCCAAGCGCGGGGTGCAGCGCTTCGCCCGCCAGGAGGCGGTGCGGGTCGGTCCGCTCGGCGGGCGCGTCTGCTCCCTCTCCCCGGGGATCATCGACACTCCGCAGGGCCGGCAGGAGGCCGAGACCCACACGATCATGCAGACCCTGGTGGACCAGACTCCGCTCGGCCGCATCGGGCAGGCGCAGGACGTCGCCGACGTCGTCGCCTTCCTGCTGTCCGACAGCGCCCGGTTCGTGACCGGCGTCGACATCCTCGTGGACGGCGGCATCTGCGCCGCGCTGAGCGGGTCGGCGGCCGCCGCCACCCAGTAGGGCTCTGTCAGGTGCGACGCACCCTGGGTGGGGCCCACCGCCGGCGCGGCCTCCCGCGACGGCCCGTTGCCCGCCGACGACCTCACCGCACTTGTGGGCACCGATGCGGCGCGCGGACCGGCTATGCTGGCTCCATCAGCTCGTCGAGCTCCTGCCGCGAGTTGTCCGCGCGTCGTAGCGCCTGCCTCTCAGCATCGGGCTTCCGCTCCGCGCGTAACCGGCCGAGATCCTCGGATCCCCGGTTGTCGGCGGGACACCCGCACAGATAGAGATTCTTCTTGTCTTCGTTCACCGATCTCGGCGTGCCCACGCGCCTGACCGACGTTCTCACCCGTCTCGCCATCGAGACCCCCACCCCCATCCAGCGGGCGACGCTGCCGGACGCGCTCGCCGGACGTGACATCCTCGGCCGCGGCCGCACGGGGTCCGGCAAGACGCTCGCGTTCCTCCTGCCCATGGTCGCGCGGCTGTCCGGCGGGCCCCGGGCCCGGGCCGGGGCTCCGCGCGCGCTGGTTCTGGCGCCCACCCGCGAACTCGCCGCGCAGATCGACACGGCGCTGCGACCGCTGGCCGCCGCGGCCGGCCTCACCTCGTGCACCGTGTTCGGCGGCGTCGGTCAGGAACCGCAGGTGGCCGCGATCCGGCGGGGTGTCGACATCGTCGTGGCCTGCCCCGGCCGGCTGGAGGATCTCCTCGCGCGGGGGCGCTGCTCGCTGGCCCAGGTGAAGATCGTCGTGCTGGACGAGGCCGACCACATGGCCGATCTGGGGTTCCTGCCCGCGGTGCGCCGGCTGATCGGCCAGACCCCGGCCGGTGGGCAGCGCATGCTGTTCTCGGCGACCCTGGACAAGGCCATCGACACCCTGGTGCGCCAGTACCTCAGCAGGCCCGCGGTACACGAGGCCGACTCCGCCCAGTCCCCGGTGGGCACGATGGCGCACCATCTGCTGCACGTCGAGCGGGACAGCCGGCTTCCCGTGCTCGTCGACCTGTCCAGCGCCCCGGGCCGCGCGGTCGTGTTCACCCGCACGAAGCACGGCGCCAAGGCTCTGGCCCGCCAGCTCAACCGCGCCGGCGTGCGTGCGGTCGAGCTGCACGGCAACCTGAGCCAGAACGCCCGCACCCGCAACCTCGACGACTTCCACACCGGCCGGGCCTCGGCGCTGGTCGCCACGGACATCGCCGCCCGCGGCATCCATGTCGACAACGTGGCACTCGTGATCCACGCCGACCCACCGGCCGACCACAAGGCATACCTGCACCGTTCCGGGCGCACCGCGCGCGCCGGCAACAGCGGCACCGTCATCACCCTGGCGACCACGGAGCAGATCCGTGAGGTGACGCAACTGGCCCGCGCCGCCGGCATCAGGCCGACGACCACCCGGGTCGCATCCGCCGATCACCCGATACTCTCCGCACTCGCCCCCGGCACCCGGTCGCTCACCAGCCCCGTGGCCGCGATCCAGGCGGAGACCAGAACCACTCCAGCCCAGCGCCTGCCGGTCGGTGAAGACCCCGGCGCCGAGCCGACACCTCGAACGGGCAGACGGCGTGGACGCCGCCCCGCCGGCAACCACGGCCGCCGCGCCGGACGGTCCACGGCGTCTCGACCGCCCGTGGCCACGGCTCGTACCAGCTCGCCCGATCACGAGGCCGGCCCGTCGCCCGCGGAGCGGTCCAGGGCGCGACCGACCCACAGCGCCGCGATGTTCAGCGCACGCCGCGCCCGCTGATCAGGCTCGGTCACACCCACACAACATGAGCTCAGGTCCGTTCTGGCCGCGTCACCACAGGGCGGCGCTCCCACCCCCCGGGGGGAGCGCCGCCCTGAGCCGTGTCCCGGGAACGGGTCCGTGACCCGCCCCCCGGGGAACCGGTCCGGCTAGGCCGGGACCGAGATGTTCATCAGCCGGGCGAGGTTGCCACCCATGATCTTGCGGGTGGTCGACTCGGGCAGGTGCTTGAGCTCGTCGAGGTAGGTCAGCGGGCTCGCCAGCCCCTCCGGGTGCGGGTAGTCGGACCCGAACAGCACCCGGTCCTCCCCGATGAGCTCGGCGAGCGCGCCCAGGTCCTCCTCCCAGAACGGGCTGATGTTGATGTTCCGCTTGATGACCTCGACCGGGTCCTCCGTGAAGTCCTGCGGCAGCTTCTTGTAGAGATCCTTGATCGACAGCAGCAGCGGCGCGACCCAGCTGCTGCCGTTCTCGACCACGGCGATCTTCAGCCGGGGGAACCGGGACAGCGCGCCGTGGCAGACCAGCGCCGCCACCGCGTCCTCCACCGGCCGCCAGGCCTGCAGCATCCGGAACGCGCTGGGCTTGAACGGCAGCATCTCGGAGCTGGTGCCCGTCCAGTCGCTGTAGTAGCGGTCGTAGCCGCTGTCCGACGAGTGCAGCGTGACCAGGATGTCGGCCTCCTGCACCCGCTCCCAGAACGGGTCGAACTCCGGCAGCCCGAACGAGCGCGTCCCGCGCAGGCCGGGCACCGGCGCCGGGCGGATGAGGATCGCCCTGGCTCCGCGCTCCAGCACCCACTCCAGTTCCTCGATCGCCTTCTCCACGATCGGCAGGGAGATCACCGGGGTGGTGAAGATGCGGTCGAGGCCCTCGTAGTTGAACTGCCAGGTCTCGTACAGCCACTCGTTGAGGGAGTGGACGACGGCGTGGATCAGGTCCGGGTCGTCCCGCATCCGCTCCTCGATGAGGCTGGCCAGCGTCGGGAACATCAGGGTGCGGTCCAGGCCCTGCTCGTCCATGAGCTTCAGCCGGGCCGCCGGCTCCCGCCAGGCATCGATGCAGCGCACCGGCGCCCCGAAGATCTCCCGGTGCGACTTGCCCTCCGGGTTTCCGTGCCGGTAGTAGTCCTCCTGCGCACCCGGGCGGGCGACCACGTCGAAGGTCGGGTTCGGGATGTAGTCGCTGATCTGCCCCCGCACCACGATCTTCGTCCGGCCGTGGACGTCGACATAGTCGACGACGCCCTTGTAACGGGCGGGCAGGAACTTCGTCAGCGCGTCCTTGGTCTCGTACAGATGGTTGTCGGCGTCGAACACCGGGATGTCGTTGGCGGGCATCATGGCCTCCTCGGGCACACGAAAAGCAGCATGCGGGGCACGGCACAGCGGAAGGGGAACGCGGAAGCGGCAAAGCGCTGAAAGCGCCCTGCGGGCATCCGCCAGTTATCGCGGGCTTACTTGGGCTGTATCGCCAGGGCGATGTCGACGAGCATGTCCTCCTGGCCGCCGACCAGTTTTCGCCGGCCCGCCTCGATCAGGATGCTGCGGGCGTCCACGCCGTAGGTCTCGGCGGCTATTTCGGCGTGCCGGAGGAAACTGGAGTACACGCCCGCGAAGCCGAGCGTGAGCGTCTCGCGGTCGACCCGGACGGGGCGGTCCTGCAACGGCCGGACCAGGTCCTCGGCCGCGTCCTCCAGCGCGAGCAGGTCGCAGTCGAGATCCCAGCCCAGCAGCAGCGCGACCGCGACGAACGGCTCGATCGGGCAGTTGCCGGCGCCGGCTCCCTGCCCGGCGAGCGACGCGTCGACGCGATAGGCGCCCTCCTCGACCGCGGCGAACGAGTTGGCGACCGACAGCGAGAGGTTCTCGTGCGCGTGGATGCCGATCTGGGTGTCCGGGCGCAGGACGTCGCGGTAGGCACGGACCCGCTCGCGCACGCGGTCGGTGGTCAGCCGGCCGCCCGAGTCGGTGACGTAGACACAGTGCGCCCCGTACGACTCCATCAGCTTGGCCTGGGCGGCCAGCTCCGCCGGCTCGGCCATGTGGCTCATCATCAGGAAGCCGGAGACGTCCATCCCGAGCTCGCGCGCCGCGGCGATGTGCTGGGCGGCGACGTCCGCCTCGGTGCAGTGCGTCGCGACGCGGACCGAGCCGACCCCCATCGCGTGCGCGCGGCGCAGATCGGCGATCGTGCCCACGCCCGGCAGCAGCAGCGTGGTGATGGTGGCCTGCGAGGCGTTGGTGACCGCCGCCTCGATCCACTCCCAGTTGGTGTGGCTGCCGGGGCCGTACGTCAGGCTGGAGCCGGCCAGCCCGTCACCGTGGGTGACCTCGATCGCCCGGACGCCCGCCTTGTCGAGAGCGGCCACGATGGCGCCGACCCGCTCCGGGTCGACCCGGTGCCGGATGGCGTGCATCCCGTCCCGCAGGGTGACGTCCTGCAGATAGATGTTCGGCCCGCTCATGCCGTCACCTCGGATCCCGCGATGCGCTCGGCGACCCGCACGGCCGCCGACGTCATGATGTCCAGGTTGCCGGCGTAGGCCGGCAGATAGTGCGCGGCGCCCTCCACCTCGAGGAACACGCTCACCTTCCAGCGGACGTCGACCGTGTCGTCCGGCAGGAGAATGCGCATCTCGGCCGGGTCCACGGGGGTGAACTGCACGTCCTGCTTCAGGCGGTAGCCGGGCACGTAGGCGGCGACGTCCGCGATCATCCGGTGGATCGACTCGGTGACCGCGTCCCGGTCGACGTCGCCGACCAGGCACAGCACGGTGTCGCGCATGATGAGCGGCGGCTCGGCCGGGTTCAGGATGATGATCGCCTTGCCGCGCCGCGCGCCGCCCACCGACTCCAGCGCGTGCGCCGTCGTCTCGGTGAACTCGTCGATGTTGGCGCGGGTGCCGGGCCCGGCGGACTTCGACGCCACCGTGGCGACGATCTCCGCGTAGGCCACCGGGGTGACCCGGGAGACCGCCGCGACGATCGGGACGGTGGCCTGCCCGCCGCAGGTCGTCATGTTGACGTTGGGGGCGCTCAGGTGCTCGTCGAGGTTGACCGCCGGTACGACGAACGGCCCGAGGGCCGCCGGGGTGAGGTCGATCAGCCGCCGGCCGTACGGGGCCAGCGCCGCCGCGTTCGCGCGGTGGGCGTTCGCGCTCGTGGCGTCGAGCACGATGCCGGCCTGTTCGAACTCGGGCATCGCCAGGAGACCGGCCACCCCGTCGGAGGTCGTGGCGACGCCCAGCCGCCTGGCGCGGGCGAGGCCGTCCGACTCCGGGTCGATCCCCACCATGGCCGCCACGCTCAGCGACTCGGACCTTCGTTTGATCTTGATCAGGAGGTCGGTGCCGATGTTCCCGGACCCGATGATCGCCACCTGTTGCACGGTGTCAGCCTTCCTTCTCGAACGTCGCCGTTACCGGGCCCAGGGGGCCGACCTCGGCTTGGATCACGTCGCCGGGCTCGATGGGGGCAAGCGGACCGAGCGCCCCGGACAGGACGATGTCGCCGCTTCGGAGCGGATCCCCGAAGTCCAGTGCCGTGCGCGCGAGCCACGCCAGCGCGCTGAGCGGGTCGCCGAGGCACGCCCGCCCCGTCCCGGTGCTGGCCGTCACGCCGTTGCGCAGCATCCGCATCGACACGTCGGCCGGAGTGAACTCGTCCAGGGTGAGATGCCGGTCGCCCAGCACGAAGACGCCGCTGGAGGCGTTGTCCGCCACCGTGTCGGTGATGCGGATCCGCCAGTCCGCGACCCGGCTGTCGACGACCTCGATCGCCGCGACCGCGCTGCCGACCGCCGCCCGGACGGCGGCGGGCTCCGGGTCGACGATGTCCGTGGCGAGGATGAAGGCGATCTCGGCTTCGGCCCGGGGCTGCAGCAGCCGACCGAACGGCACCGTGGCGCCCGAGGCGTAGTTCATGTCGTCGAAGAGCACGCCGAAGTCGGGCCGGTCCACGCCGACCTGGCGTTGGACGGCCGGCGAGGTGAGACCGATCTTGCGGCCGACGACCCGCGCGCCGCGGGACACCCGCAGCGCGGTGAGCGCCGACTGCACCGCGTAGGCCGCGTCGATGTCGCTCGGGCCGATCAGGTCGGCGACCGGCGCGCACGGCACGTGCTCGACCGCCGCCCGGTCGAGCCGCGCGACGGCGGCCTCGATCGCCTCGCGGCCCACGCCGCCGGTCACAACGCTGCCAGTCACACGGCACCTCGGAATCGTCGGGGCGAGCACTGCCCGCGGGTGGACGCCGGCCTCATCGCGGGAAGGCCGTCCGCACGGCGAAGCCGGCGATCAGCTCGGGCGCGGGCCGGTAATAGCTGGTCCGCACCTGGTACGGCCCCGCCGCGGCCAGCGCCGCGAACGCGGCGACCCACGTGCGTATCTCGTGCGCGGAGTTGCCGCCCTCCCGGGTGATCCCCTCGTTCGTCCATCCGTCCAGCTCGGCCAGCCGGCCCTGGTCGAGGACGTCGAGCACCCGCCGGTCCCACTCGGGATTGAGCGGTCGCAGGTCGGCCGTACCGCGGGCGAAGCTCGCCGCCGCCTCGATCACCGCGCTCTGCCGGGCCTGCCGCTCACCGGCGGTCGGCGGCCGTCCGTGCACGATGCGCTCGAGCACCTCCGGCGGGCTGGCCAGGTTCGGGACGGGCGGGTCGTGCGAGAGCCCGCCCGAACCCAGCACGAGCACCCGCCGGTCGAGGCCGGCCAGGTAGCGGCCGATCGCGGCCCCCAGCAGCCGGGCCCGCCGCAGCGGCGCCAGCGGGACCGCCACCGAGTTGACGAAGACCGGGACCACCGGACGGGCCGCGATGTCGCCGAAGAGCGCCGCCAGCGGCTGCACCGTGCCGTGGTCGACGTCCATGCCGGTCGAGACGGCCACGTCGACGTCGGCCGCCCAGGCCGCCTCCGCGAGGCCGTAGGCGAGCTCGGCGGGGACGTCGAGCTCGCCGCTCTGCGTCCCGTAGTCGCCGACGCCGCGCGCCGCGGTGCCGACGCAGAACGGCGGCATGAGCCGGTAGAAGAAGCCGTTGTAGTGGTCCGGGGCGAACAGGACGACCAGCTCCGGGTCGTACTCACGCACCGCGTCCCGGGCGGCGGCGAGCGCCGTGCCGACGTCAGCCAGCAGAGACGGCGGCGGGCCGGGCAGACCGAGCAGCGGACTGTGCGACATGCAGCAGAGGGCGAGCGCCATCCTCGGCTCCCGGGGTGAGGGACAGCGCGCCGACGAGCGACGCGGCCAGTTCGGAGGTCAGCTGGGCGACGCAGGCACCGGCCACACACCGGTCGGGCCGCAGGAAGAGCACGGACTCCTCGTGCGCGTCGAACCAGGACTTGAGCGCGCCGGTACGGTCCCCGACCACCACGACGTCCGGGTGGTCCTGGTCGGCCCAGTGCAGCTGGGTGAGCGGCCGCAGCGCGACGAAGGTCGCGCCGAGCGCCTTCCACCTCGCGAACGTCTCGGGGCCGAGCAGCTCGTACGGGTCGTTGTTCCAGCACAGCACGGCGAACCAGGGCCCGAGCACGTCGTCGAGCCGGACGTTCTCCCGCTCGCGGGTGTCGACCCGCGGCTGGATGAACAGGGTCCCGACCGGCGAGTTCGCCCGGATCGGCTCCGTGTGCACGACCGCGCCCTCGACGTACCGCGGCATCGGTTTGAACCGCATCTCCACGACGTACTGCTTGAGCGCGGGCACGGCCGAGGCCGTCCGGGCGATCCAGTCCCGCACGGTGGCGACCCGCCGGTTGGTCGGGGAGATGATGCGCCCGACGGTCGTCGACAGGTCGATCATCGCCTGCGCGTGCCGGCGGCGCTCGACGTCGTAGGTGTCGAGCAGGGCCTCGCCGGCCAGGCCGTTCGCCACCGCGGCGAGCTTCCAGCCGAGGTTGGCCGCGTCCCGGATGCCGCTGTTGTAGCCCTGGCCCTGCCAGACCGGCATCAGGTGGGCGGCGTCGCCGGCGATCAGGACCCGCCCGGCGCGGAAGGAGCCGGCGATCCGCGAGTGGTGCGTGTACACCCGGCGCCGGATGATGTTGACCTGGTCCGGGCGCGGGACGAACCGGGCGAGCATCGTGCCGATGAACTCCGGGTCCTCCGCCGCCTCGTCGGCCTCGTCCGCGTGCAGCATGAACTCGAAGCGGCGGATGCCGTGCGCGATGGACACCGACACGTACGGACGCGCCGGGTCCGCGCCGACGTCCACGTTGGGCCGGCCGAGCGGGTCGGGGCGGATGTCGACCACGAGCCAGCGCGTCGGCGACGTCGTGCCCTCGAACGACACCCCCATGAGCTGGCGGGTGGCGCTGCGCCCGCCGTCGCAGCCGACGACATGGCCGGCCGTGACGGTCGAGGGGCCGTCGGGCCCGGACAGCCCCACCGTCACCCCGTCGGCGGTCTGCTCCAGTGACTCCATCCGGTGGTTCCAGCGGACCTCGACATGCTCGTACCGCCGCAGCCCCGCCAGCAGCTCGGCGTCCACCAGCGGCTGGACGAAGCCGTTGCGCTTCGGCCAGCCGAACGGCTCGCTGGTCGGCGCGATCTCGGCGAGCACGCGCTGCTTCGCGTCGACGAACCGCATCACCTGGTTGGGGTTCGTGTGCGGCAGGATCCGGTCGACCAGGCCCGTGCTCTGGAAGGTGCGCAGCGACTCGTCGTCCAGACCGACCCCGCGCGGGTAGTCGATCAGCGTCTCCCGCTCCTCGACCACCAGGGTGCGCACACCGTGGCCGCCGAGCAGGTTCGCGAGCGTCAGTCCCACCGGCCCGGCGCCGATCAGCACGACCGCCGGCGCGGTGGCGCCGGCTCCGGGGCCGGGGTTGGGGCCGGGGCCGGGGTTGGGCAGGTCCGTGGCCATGGTCAGCGCCCCAGCAGGAAGTCGACGTGCAGGCGGTTGAAGGTCTTGGCGTCCTCGTACTGGGGCCAGTGGCCGCAGCCGGGCATCACCTCGAAGCGGGCGCCCGGGATCATCGAGGCGATCCGGCTGCCCTCCTCGACGTCCGCGGTCGGGTCGTCGCTCGTCCACAGCACCAGCGTGGGTGCGGTGATGGCGCCGTACTCGGCCGGGCCGAGCAGGTTGCGGGCCCTGATCGTCGGATCCTGCAGCGCCATGATGTCGCTCATCGCCGCGGTGAAGCCGGGCTGCCGGTAGACGCGCTGCCGGCTGGCGACGAGGTCGTCGTAGTCCTTGGTCTTGTCCGCCATCAGCCACTTGATCCGGGCCTGGACGGTCGACCAGGCCGGGTCCTCCACCGCCGCCATCGACAGGGTGCGGATCCGGGCCATGACGACCGGATCGGCCTGCGACCCGCCGGCGGTGTTGAGCACCAGCCGGTCGACCCGGTCCGGATGGTCGACGGCCGCGCGGGCCGCGACCCAGCCCCCGAGGGACTCGCCGCTGATGTGGGCCCGGTCCGCGCCGATGGTGTCGAGCACCGCGGTCAGGTGCTCCACGTAGTGGGCGATCTCCAGGGGATGACCCGGCCGGCCCGTGTACCCGTGCCCGAGCATGTCGATCGACCACGTCGAGAAATGCCGGGCGTGGGCCTCCAGATTGCGGACGTAGGCCTCGGCGTGCCCGCCCGAGCCGTGTAACAGGACGAGCACCGGTTGGTTCTTGTCGCCGGCGTGCAGATATCTCGTCCGCACGCCCGCGGCGTCCAGGTATCCCTGCGAGAACGGGACGCCTTGAAGGTCACTCCAGATGCTTTCGAACTCCGACACGCGCCTGGCCCATCCCTCGGTCACGCTGCACCCTCGCCAGCGACCCGCGCTAGCGCTGTACGAACTATAGAACGCCAGCGTTCTAAATATGCACAGTAGGATCCGCCCTCAAGGGTGTCAAGACCGGGAGGACGGTGGACGGACGGCCCCGCCCACCCGTCCCGCGGCGGCCGGGAACGGCGCGACGGCGCCCGCCGCCACGAGACGGTGGGCACGTGGGAATCGCGGGCAGACGGGCAGGCCAGCAACGCGGGTGCGCGGGAAGGCACGACCGCCGAGCGCCGGCGCCGGGCCGGCGTCGGCTACAACCTGGTGGAGCCGGTGGGCTAGCCGGCCTGGCCGAGCCCGGGCACCCGGGCGCCCGACAACCGGTCGCCGCCGTCGAAGAGCTGGCCGATCTCGCCGGCGGCCTGCACCATCACCGGGCCGGCGCCGTCCGCCACCTCGGAACGGAAGGTGACCAGGTGGAGGCACATGAGCGGGCTGGAGGACCGGGCCGGGATGAGCGCCGCGACGCCGTGCGCCCCGGCCTCGATCTCACCGCTGCTGACCGCGAAGCCGAGCTCGCGCGCGAGCTTCACCCCGGCCGGCTCGCCGGGCCGCGGCGGAAGCGCCGAGGCGAGCGCGTAGCCCGCCGACCCCCGGTCCAGCGGGGTCCGCATGCCGGCGCGGAACGACAGGTGATGCGTCGTGTTGGTGGGTTCGACCAGCGAGACCGCGACCGCTTCCTCACCTTCGGCGATGAAGAGCGCGATCGTGGAGCCGAGTCGCTCGGCCAGCCGCCGCATCGAGGGCAGGGCGATCTCGCGCAGGCCCGGCAGGTACGCGTCCGAGAGCGACACGAGCCTCGCGCCCGGCCGGTAGACGCCGTTGTCGGCACGGGTGAGAAACCGGAAATCCACGAATGTCTGAAGCAGCCGGTAGGCGATCGACCGATGGATGGAAAGCCGTTCCGCGACTTCCTGGGTGGTCAGGCCCGTCCCGGATTCCGTGACGGCGATGAGGGCCCGCAGACCGCGCGCGAGCGTCTGGCTCCCAGGCTGCGCTTTGACGATCTCCGTCTGGTCGGCTCGGGCCATGGGCTGATGGTATCCGGCCCCGTCAGCGCCCGGTTGCACGGCGCGGGCTCTCACCCCCGCACCAGGCGCATGATCGCCTGCGACTCGGGTGAGCCGTCAAGGACGCGGTTGCGGCGGTCCCGGATCCGCCAGCCGGCAGGGGTGCGCAGCAGCGTCCAGTGGTTGACCGCGGCCCGCCACAGAAACCACCGGTCATCCTCCCTGAGGACCACGAAGGAATAGCCGACGGCCTCCGCCGTGTCGCCGCTGACGGTGACGCGAGGCGGGGCGGTGAGGTGCGCGACGCCGGCGGCGACCAGCCCGGTGTGCGGCTCGGTCCGGTAGAGATCCGCCAGGCCCTGCGGCGCCTCGACCCGGACAGCGCTCCCGGCTGGAACGCCGAACTCGTAGCCGCCGCCGCTGATCCACAGGTCGGCGGCCTCTTCCGCCGACCCGCTGTCGACCAGAGGACCGTAGCTGTTGAGCAGGCGGAGGATCTCCAGCTGGTCCTCGGCCGACCGCAGCCGTGCCTCCAGCCGCCGGACCCTGCTCTCCACCTCCGCCAGGCCAGCCAGGTCCGCCACGTCCGCCAGGTTCTCCCCGGCCATCAGGGCCCCTCGCCGGCTTCCTGGGATCCGTCCGCCGGCACGAACGCGGCGGCCAGCGCCGCGTAGACATCCCGCAGGAACTGCGCGGTGCGCGGGGTGCGCGGCGGCGCGCCGAACCCGCCGTGGATGACCCCGGGGTACACGTGCAGCTCGGTCGGCACGCCCGCGGCCGACAGGCGTGCCGCGTAGGCGACGTTCTCGTCCACGAACCCGTCGACGTCGCCGATCCCGAGGAAGGCCGGCGCGAGCCCGGTGAGGTCCTCCGCCCGTGCCGGCGCGGCGCTGGGCGGGACCTCGCCGCCGGCGAGCGACCCGAGATAGGCCGCCCAACACAACCGGTTGGCCCGCAGATGCCACAGGCCCCAGTGGCCCGGGTCCTCGAGCGCGCGGATCGAGGGGGTCAGCTCACGGTCGTCGAGCATCGGGTAGATCAGCAGCTGCAGCACCGGCTGGGGGACGCCGAGGTCCCGCAGCCGCAGACACAGCCCGGCGGCCAGGCCGGCACCCGCGCTCGCCCCGCCCAGGACCAGCCGGGCCGGGTCGACCCCGAAGTCGGCCGGGTTCGCGCTGACCCGGCGCCAGACGGTCTCCGCGTCCTCCAGGCCCGCCGGGTAGGGGTGCTCCGGGGCCAGCCGCCAGTCGACCGAGGCGACGGCGCAGCCGAGCTCGATGACCATCCGGTCGAGGCGGTCGTCGTTCTCGTCCAGGTTCCCCATGATGTAGGCGCCGCCGTGCAGCCAGAGCAGGAACGGCAGCGCCGCCCCGTCCGGCGCGTCGGCCGGGCGGTACCAGCGCACCCGCACGTCGGGACGGCCGTCCGTACCCGGGACGACCTGGTCGTGCCGCCGGACCCGCGGGTCCTCGGGGGCGGGCGGCGGGCCGACCGCCGCGTACGAGCGCCGGATCGTCGCGATGCTCGTCAGGTCCCAGCGCGCCAGCCGATCGAGCAGCGCCACGGTCCCGGGTTCGACCCGCCTGTGCACGTCGATGGCGGCCATCAGTCGCCGTCGGCCCGGTCCGGGTCCATCGGCTCGACACCGACCTCGATCGCCTTGATCAGCAGCGCCGTGAACCGGGTGTAGAAACGGGCCATCCGGATGAACCCGGTGCCGAACCACAGCCCGGGCTGGGCGGAGCGACGCCACGTGTTCGCGTACTCGCCGTCCGCGGCACGGCCGTACGCCTTGTCGATCCGGTCCGCCACCGAGCCCAGCGTCGGCTTGATGTGGCCCCAGAACTGGTGGTAGCCGGTGGCGAAGACGATCAGGTCGACGTCGAGGGTCGAGCCGTCGGTGAAGACCACCGTCCGCTCCCTGATCTCGGCCACCTCGACGCCCTGCTTGAGGTGCACCAGGCCGTCCGCGATCAGTTCGGACGCGCCGATGTTGATCTGGTAGGCGTCCTTGCCGGACATGTGGGCGCCGATGATGCCGGTGCCGTCCGGGCCCCACTCGAGCTTGAAGCCGCGCGAGGTGAGACCGTCGAGGAGATCCTGGTCGGCCGCCGCGGCGAGCTTCACCAGCTTCTTGTTGAGCTCGTCCACCCGCTCGTTGGGCAGCGAGTAGGTCATCTGGTCCGCGAAGTCCGGGGTGTAGGGCATGTCCTCGGTGAACAGCGTCGACCAGTACCGGTGGTAGGACTCGTAGCTCACCACGTAGGTCGCGCTGCGCTGCAGCATGGTGACGTCCGCGCCGTGCTCGTACAGGTCGTGCGCGATCTCGTGGCCGCTCACGCCGGCCCCGATCACCAGCGCCTTCTTCCCCGCGAAGTCGGCGCCGTACTGGAACTCGTCCGAGTGCGCCGTCATGCCGGGGAAGGTCTCGAGGCCCTTGATCGCGGGGATCTTCGGCGAGCCGAACAGCCCGCCCGCCACGACGAAGTGCCGCGGGTGCAGTTCCCGGACCGAGCCGTCGCCGCGCCGGACCCGGATCGTCCACCGCTGGGCGTCCTCGTCGTAGTGCCCGTCGAGGAACGTGGTGGACGTCCACACGTTGAGGTCGAGCAGGTTCGCGTACGACTCCAGCCAGTCGGCGAACTTGTCCTTCGGGGTGTGCGCCGGCCAGGAGGGCGGCAGCGACAGGTAGGGCAGATGGTCCCCGAAGACGGTGCTGTGCAGGGCCAGCGACGCGTAGCGCTTGCGCCAGGTGTCCCCGACCCGGGCCTCGCGGTCGATGACGAGCGTCGGCACGTCGAGCGCGCCGAGCCGGGCCGCGGTGGCCAGCCCGTTGTGCCCCGCGCCGAGCACGAGCACCGCGGGCTCGGTGTCCTCGAAGGCGATCTCCTTCTCGCGGTCGCTCGACCACCGGGTGCGGTCCGGCACGATCCCGTAGACCTTGCCGTCCCGGCGGTGGTGACGCACCCGTTCCGGATGGGCCTGCAGCCCCATCACCTGGGTCTGCAGGATCGACACCACGAAGTGCCCCTCGCTCGGTACGAGCAGCACATAGCCACGGTCGATCCGGTCCGAGGTGGTGAAGTCGAAGAACGCGTTGACGGCGCCGTCGGTGACGACCGGCGGCTGCTCCCTGCTGGGCCGGAAGTCGGCGGCGTTCCAGGCCTTCGCCAGCTCGGTGAGCCGGGTGACGGTCTCCTCCCGCCCGACCGTGTGGTGGAAGTCCCAGGGGAAGGCCATGAAGTCCCGCCAGGTCGCCTCCGGGAGGAAGAGCGCGGCGAGGTCGGACGTGGATCCGCTCCGCAGGGCCGCCGCGAAGTCGGCGAGCCATCCGGCGAAGATGTCCTCGGCGTCCCGCGCGGTGATCGTCTCAGCCGGATTCTCTAAGGTCTCAGTCATCGTCTCGCTCTTCGCCCCAATTCCCGGTGTTTCTACTGGCTTCGGGTCAGCTTCCGGATTGTTCGCTCAGGACCGGCGACCGGGCTCCGGCCGCCGGGTCACGCGCCGCCGCGCGCCCGGCGTAGAGACCCCACACCCCGGCGACGGCCAGCGTCGCCCCGGCACCGCCGTAGACCATGCCGGACGGACTCGCCATCACGTTCCCCGCGGCGTAGAGCCCGCGGATCACGTCGCCGTCGACGTCCAGGACCCGGCCGTCCCGATCGGTGCGGGGCCCGCCCTTGGTGCCGAGCGCCGACGACCCGACCTCCACGCCGTAGAACGGCGCGGTCTCGACCGGGCCCAGCGTGGACAGGGTCGAGTCGGGGTCGAGCACCCGGCCGCCGGGGAACCGGTCGTAGGCGTTGTCGCCGCGGCCGAAGTCGGGGTCGGTGCCGGCCCGGGCATGCTCGTTGAACCGCCGCACGGTCGCCGCCACCTCGGCCGCTGGCAGGCCGAGCCGGCCCGCCAGCGCGTCCAGGGTGTCCGCGCGCTCCAGCCAGTCCGGCACCGCGCCGCCGGGCGCCCCGCCGAAGACACCGAACCGGTCGACGGTCGACTGGTCGAAGATCATGAAGCTGGGCAGGTTCGGGTACTCGAACCTCGACGCGTCGAGCTGGTGGTAGGCGCCGCCGAAGGCGTTGTAGTTCGCCGCCTCGTTGGCGAACCGGCGACCGTGGCCGTTGACCATGATCGAACCGGGCAGCGCGCGCTCCCGGGCGGTCAGCAGCCCGTTGCGGGCGCCGTCCCGGCGATGCCCGGGAAGGCTGACCACCGGGGCCCACCAGGCCTCCCGCATGTTGCCGAGCTGGGCACCGACCCGCATCGCCATCCGCAGCCCGTCGCCGGTGTTGGACGGCGCGCCGATGGCCCGGGTCAGCGGCCCGCGCAGGAAGTCGCGGACGAGATCGGGATCGTACTCGAAACCGCCGGTGGCGAGCACGACCGCGCTGGTGCGCACCGACCGGGTGCCGTCGGGGATCTCGATCTCGATCCCGGTGACGGCGCCGTCCTCGGTGACCAGTCGCAGGCCGCGCGACCGGGTGGCCACCCGCACCCCATGGCGCAGGCAGGCCTGGAGCAGACCGCCGACCAGCGCCCGGCCGAGTCCCTCCGCGCGGTTCTTCTCCCGCTCGGCGAGCACGTCCGGCTCCAGCGTGCCGGTGCCCCCGCCCAGGGGCATCTCACGGATGAGCATCCGGCGGGTGTCGCCCGCGATGCGGTCCTCCCACTCCTCGAACCCGAGGAAGGAGAAGAGTCCGACCTCGATCGACCGCCCCCCGTTCGGCAGGCCGCCGGGGCGTTCCGGGTGGTAGTCGGGATAGCCCTCGACCAGCTGGAAGCGCAGCTCCGTCCGCTGCTCGACGAAGTCGACCAGCTCCGGCCCGCCGTCGACGAGCGCCTCGGCCAGCTCCGGCAGAATCATCCCGTAGGACAGACTCGCCAGGTAGGCCAGGCCGTCCGCGCGGGAGTCCTTGATGCCGGCCGCCCGGGCCGGCTGGTTGGCGGGGACCCAGATCGTCCCGCCGGACAGCGCGGTCGTGCCGCCGAGCAGCTCCGCCTTCTCGAACACCGCGACACGGGCGCCCTCCACGGCCGCCGCGAGCGCCGCGGTCAGCCCCGCCGCGCCTGACCCCAGAACCACCACGTCGTACGTCTCATGCTCGTGCATCGCATGCCCCCGTCACTGGGAGAGGTTCGGAACCGCCCGGCCGGCCGGCACCGGGACCCGCGTCGGCGCGGCGCCCGCGGGCCGCGACGGCCGTGCGGGCCGCCGCGCCGCCGGTGTCACCGCCGGCGGTCGAGTCAGGTCTGTCAGCCGGTGAGTCCGCCGCCTGCGGACGCCCTGCTGACACCTCGGGCTGCGGGGCGGCATCGCGACCGCTGTGCAGCACCCGCCGTGGAGCACCTGGCCCGCCGTCCAGGATGTGCGCGTTATGTGATGTGTGCAGACTGTGAGGTGTGCAGTATGTGAGACACAGTGTTCAATAGCTGCTCAAGTTAGTAAGCTCCCGGAGGGGTGTCAAGCCCGACCGGTTCCCGCTCGGCCGCCCCGCGCCGCATACGCCGCGTCCCGAACATCCCGAGCCCTGAACATCCCGCGTCCCGGACACCCGTGGTGCGGACACCCTGCACCCACGGCGCCCGGACGAACCGCCGCGGCCGCGGCGGAGGACTCCGCCCCGCGGCCGACCCGCCGAACGCTCGACCGAACCCTGCGCAGACCCGAGGGGCTGATCAATGCCGACCGATTCCGCGAGCGAGGACGTCCTGTCGACCGCCCGGCCGTGGCTCGCCGCCTACCCACCGCGGATCGACCCGTCGCCGCGCCTCACCCACCCCTCGATCGTCGACGCGTGGCGGGACCGCGTGGCCGGCAACCCCGGCCGGACGGCCGTGCGGTACTTCGACGGGTCCCTCAGCGCGGCCGAGCTCGACACCCACAGCGACGCCCTCGCCGCCGAGCTGCGGGAACGGGACGTCCGGCCGGGCGACCGGGTGGGCGTCTACCTGCAGAACGTGCCGTACTACCCGATCAGCCTGCTGGCGATCTGGAAGGCCGGCGCCGTCGCGGTGCCGCTCAACCCGATGTACCGCGGGCGCGAGCTGCGGCGGCTGATCGACGACTCCGGCGCCACGGGGATCATCCTGGCCCGCGGGACCGACGCCCAGACCCGTGAGACGCTCGCGGGCAGTACCGTCCGCTGGCTGTTGTCCGCCTCCGCGCGCGACTTCCAGACGGCGGACGACCCGCGCGTGTTCGGCACCGCCGGCGATCCCGCGCCGTCGCCCGACGGCGATCTCGCGGCGATCCTGGCGCAACGCCGGGGGCAGCACCCCGAGCCGGTTGAGACCACCCCGGACGACACGGCCTTCCTCACCTATACCTCCGGCACCACGGGTCCACCCAAAGGCGCGCTGAACACACACCGGAACTTCCTGAACTCGGTGCTGAACTACGGCCACTGGCTCCTTCTCGAGCCCGGCGACGTGGTGTTCGCCATCGCCCCCCTCTTCCACATCACCGGGCTCTCCCTGAACGCGGGCATCGCCCTGCTGAACGACACGACGCTGAGCATGAGTGGCCGATTCGAGCCCTCGGTCGCGCTCGAGGCCCTCCGCGACCACGGCGTGACGACCACCATCGGTTCGATCACGGCGTTCAACGCCTTCTTCCGGATTGACGCCGCGGGCCCCGAGCATTTCGCCACGGTGAAACGGCTCTATTCCGGAGGCGCGCCCATCCCGCCGTCGACGGTGGAGGCGTTCCGGTCACGGTTCGGGCCCTACCTGCACAACATCTGGGGCATGACCGAGACGACCGGCGGGGGCATCGCCGTGCCCCCCGGCGCGGCGGCACCCGTGCACGGGCCGAGCGGCACCCTGTCGATCGGCGTGCCGATGCAGAACGTCGACGTGTGGATCACCGACGAGAACGGCGTGCCGCGGCCGCCGGGTGTCGAGGGTGAGCTGGTCATCGCCGCGCCGCAGGTCATCCCCGGCTACTGGCGCAACCCGGAGGCGTCGGCACACGCCCTGGCGGGCGGGCGGCTGCGCACCGGGGACGTCGCCGTCCTCGACGCCGAGGGCTGGGTCTACCTCGTCGACCGGGTGAAGGACCAGATCAACACCTCGGGCTTCAAGGTCTGGCCGCGCGAGGTCGAGGACGTCCTGTACGAGCATCCCGCCGTCTTCGAGGCCGCCGTGGTCGGCCTGCCGGACGCCTACCGGGGCGAGACCGTGGCGGCCTACGTGTCGCTGCGCGACGGCGCGGCGGCCACGCCCGAGGAGCTGACCGCCTTCGCCCGGGAGCGGCTCGCCGCGTACAAGTACCCCCGGCGGATCTCGATCCTTCCGGAGCTGCCGAAGACCGCCACCGGCAAGATCCAGCGGGCGGTGCTGCGCGAACAGTCCTCTGCGGGTCAGGCGGCGCCCGCCCTGCCACGGGCGGAACCCGGCTGACGCCCGGCGACGGTCCGCTCCCGCGCCGAGCCGGGAGCGGGACCGACCGGGCCGGGCCGGGCCGCTCAGCGCAGGGCGACCTCGGCCTTCTTCATGATCTCCGCGATGTAGTCGAGGTGGCGGTCGACGCCGGTGAGCCCGCGCCCCATCGTGAACAGCGAGGCGTGGGTGGCGCCCGCCGCCCGCAGCCGCAGCAGCCCGTCGGTGATCTCCTGATCGGTGTAGGGCCGGCCGGGCGCGTGCAGGACGAACTGCGCACCGAAGCCGTCGAGCGGCCGGCCCGCGTTCGCCAGCAGTTCCCGCAGGCGGGCCCAGCCGTCCATCGCCGGCTGGTCGAGGCCGTAGCCGAAGACGAAGCCGTCGGCCAGGGCGACGGCCCGGTGGAACGCCGCCTCGGCGAACCCTCCGCACCAGATCGGGATCCGCCGGGTCGGCCGCGGGACGATGTTGGCCCGGTCGATCTGGTCGAACTCACCCTCGAAGCTGATCAGCTCCTCGCTCCACAGCCGGCGGAGGTAGGAGATCTGCTCGGTCAGTCGCCGGCCCCGGCTGGCGAAGTCCACACCCATCGCGTGGAACTCGACCCGGTTGTACCCGGCCCCCACGCCGAGCCGCAGCCGCCCCCCGGACATGAGGTCGATGTCGGCCGTCTGCCGGGCGACGAGGACGGTCTGGCGCAGGGGAAGGATGAGCACGCCGCTCACGAACTCGATGCGCTCGGTCAGGCCGGCCAGGTAGGCGAAGGCCGCGAGGGGATCGTGGAACGGGCTGCGCTCCCCGTACCGGCCCCGGATCGGCGGGTCGCGCCGCTCGTGCGACGCGCCGATGAGGTGGTCGTACATGACCAGATGGTCGTAGCCGAGCGCCTCGGCCGCCTGGGCGAACCGGGCCAGCGCCGACGGATCACCCTCCAGCTCGATCTGCGGATAGACGACCCCGAGCCTCATCGCACCCGCCCGTCTCTCTTCTCATGCTGAGGATGCCGGCAGACTATCAGCCATAATTCTATTTCTACAACCATCAGTTCAAATATCGAACAAGGAAAGCCGGTGTCGCGACCGGAGGCGGCGCCGCCCGCGCGTCAGCTCTCCGGCCCGAGCACGAGCGGCAGGTCGGGGTCCGCCGCCCACTCCGGCATGGAGCCGTCGTACACGGCGGCGTCCGGACCGCCGACCGCCGACAGGGCCAGCGCGTTCCAGGCGGCGCTCACCCCGCCGCCGCAGTAGAAGACCGTCCGCCGTTCGCCCGGCTCCAGGACGCCGACACCGCGCATCCGCGCGTCGATCTCGGCGGCCGGCAGCGGCGCACCGGTGCGGGTGTCCACCAGGGTGCGGGAGATGATCGCGACGGCCAGCGCGAGCAGCAGCGCGAGCTCGATGTTCACCGGCAGCGCGGAGGCGATCGTCTCGCGGACGTCCTTGACCGGCGCCACCAGGTTCTGCCCGAAGTCGCCCCGGTCGGCCACGCCGCGGCTGGCCGGCACCCCAAGCCGCCGGCCAGCCGCCCTCGGCACCCCGGACCAGGACGCCCCCCGGCCGCGCCAGGAAAGGGGCATACGACCCATCCGGGTCAAAAATCTGTCAGAGGCTGCCATTTGCCAGTCCCATGCGTATGCTTGCCGAAGACATCAGGACCACGGAATCGCTACCTGGCAGGAGGTGATCGAGCGTGTCGGACCAGCGCACGGAAGGCCTGCGCGAGCGGAAGAAGCGCCGCACCCGCCAGTCGATCATCGATGTCGCGCACGAGCTGTTTCACCTGAAGGGCTACGAGGCGGCCACGGTGGAGGAGATCGCCGACCAGGCCGAGGTGTCCGTACGCACCGTGTTCCGTTACTTCACCAGCAAGGAGGCGATCGCCCTCGCGCCGCTGGACGAGATGGGCGATCTGACCGTGGCCGCGCTGCGCCGCCGCCCCGCCGACGAGCCGCCCCTGACGGCGCTGCGCAACGCGGCCTTCGACGCCTGGACGCTGATGTCGCCGGACGGCGACTCGCTGCGCCACTACGCTGATCATCTGCTTCTCCTCGACGGCTCGTCGCCCCTGGCGGGAGCGGTCCTGAGCCGCCTCGTCGCCATCGGCGACCGACTCGCCGTGGAGCTCGCGGAGGAGACCGAACCCAGCTCGGTCGAACCCACCACTCCTGAACGCGCCACCGCTGAACACACCCCGCCTGAACACGCCATCGCCGGGAACGGCCCGCCCGACCCCGGGCTGGGCGCCCAGCTGACCGCCGTCACATTCCTCGGGGCCATCCAGGTAGCCACCCGGGCATGGTGCAGCTCGGGCAGCACCGACCTCGGCGATCTCCTCATGACGGTCGACACCTGCCTCGGTCGACTGGGCGTCCAGCCCCCCACCGGCTGACCCACCCGCACCACAGGAACCGCACAAACGGAAAGCAAGATCTGTCGCGGCACCCGGAACAATGTGAGCGCGCCGGGGTGAATGAGTGCCCAATACTCTGGCGGCACAGTTCGGAGAGCTCCTTCGGCGTGCCCTTCCGGCGCCCAGGCCGGCCATGTTCCGGGGATCCGACCGATTTCCCGTCACGTTGGTGATGAACGATATGCGAGGACCGGACATGAACGTTTCCGACACCGTCGGGGTCACCCGGGAAAGCATTCCCGCGCAGATCAGCGCCGACGACGCCACCGCGCGCGACCGCACCGCGGACGCCGGGGGTGAGCTCGCCCGCGCACTGCGCCTCGCCACCGACCACCTGCTCGCGTTGCAGGACGGCACGGGCTGGTGGAAATTCGATCTCGAGACGAACACGAGCATGGACGCAGAGAACCTCCTGCTGCGCGAATACCTCGGTATCCGCACGGCTGAGCTGACGGCGCCCTCGGCCCAGTTCATCCGCTCCCGGCAGAGCGCCGACGGATCGTGGCCGCAGTACTTCGGCGGCCCGGGCGAGCTGTCCACCACTGTGGAGTCGTACATCGCCCTGCGCCTCGCCGGCGACGAGACCCGCGCGCCGCACATGCTCAACGCCGCGGCCTGGATCCGCGCTCAGGGCGGAATCCCCGCTACCAGGGTGTTCACCCGGATCTGGCTGGCGCTGTTCGGCTGGTGGCGCTGGGAGGACCTGCCGGTGCTGCCCCCGGAGATCATGTTCCTCCCCCGCCGGGCGCCGCTGAACATCTACTCCTTCGGGTCCTGGGCGCGCCAGACCCTGGTGTCGCTGACGGTCGTCTCCGCCCTCCGCCCGGTACGGCCGGCGCCGTTCGCCCTCGACGAGCTGCACCCGGTCCCGCCCGCCGCGCCCGCGCCCGCCACGCCCGGCGCCGGAGCCTTCGGCATGCTGGAGAGCATCCACACGCGGTTCACCGCGAAAGAGCTTTTCGCGGGTGTAGACCGACTACTGCACATGTATCACCGGCGTCCCGTTCGCACCGTGCGCAATCAGGCGCTGCGGGCCGCGGAAAGGTGGATCATCGCCCGCCAGGAGGCGGATGGATGCTTCGGCGGAATTCAGCCGCCGGCGGTCTATTCGATAATCGCGCTGCGGCTGCTCGGGTACGAGCTCGACCACCCGGTGCTGAAGGCCGCGCTGCGGGCCCTCGACGACTACAGTGTCACCCTCCCCGACGGCTCCCGCATGGTCGAGGCGTCCCAGTCGCCGGTCTGGGACACCGCGCTGGCGGTGAACGCCCTCGCGGACGCGGGTGCCACGGCCGCGATCGCCCCCGACCATCCGGCGCTGATCCGCGCCGCCGACTGGCTGCTCGGCCAGGAGGTCCGCCACCGGCGTGGAGACTGGGCGGTCAACCATCCCGACGTCCCGGCGAGTGGCTGGGCGTTCGAGTTCGAGAACGACACCTATCCCGACACCGACGACACGGCGGAGGTCCTGCTCGCGCTGCGCCGGGTGCGCCACCCGGCGCGCGACGAGCTGGCCGCCGCCGAGAACCGGGCGGTGGCCTGGCTGTTCGGGCTGCAGTCCAGCGACGGCGGATGGGGCGCGTACGACGCGGACAACACCAGCACCATCCCCTACCAGATCCCGTTCGCCGACTTCGGGGCCCTCACCGACCCGCCCTCCGCGGACGTCACCGCACATGTCGTCGAACTGCTCGCCGAGGCCGGCCTGGCCGGCGACGACCGCACCCGGCGCGGGGTGGCCTGGCTGCTGGACCACCAGGAGGCCGACGGGTCGTGGTTCGGCAGGTGGGGTGTCAACTACGTCTACGGCACCGGCAGTGTGATGCCCGCGCTGCGCGCCGCGGGCATCGAACCGTCTCATCCGGCCATGCGGGCGGGAGCGGACTGGCTGCTCACCCACCAGAACACCGACGGCGGCTGGGGTGAGGACCTGCGCTCCTACTCCGATCCCGAGTGGTCGGGCCGCGGTGAGTCCACAGCGTCCCAGACGGCGTGGGCGATGTTGGCCCTGCTGACGACGGACGACCAGCCGGGGGTGGGCAGGGCCCTCGCCCGGGGCGCCCGGTGGCTGGCCGATCACCAGCGGCCGGACGGTTCCTGGGACGAGGACCAGTTCACCGGTACCGGGTTCCCCGGCGACTTCTACATCAACTACCACGGCTACCGGCTGCTGTGGCCGATCATGGCCCTCGGCCGCTACCTCCGCGGGTAGGCCGACCGACCCGGTCGGGCGTAACGGTGCAACTATCCGAATCGGTTCGACTTCGCTACGCTTCCCTTGAGGGATGTGGACGATGTCCGGACTCCGTGGCGTCACGAGCGCCACACAAGACTTGTGGCGTTCGCTCGTGTCGGGCCGCACGCCGCGGGTGTTGTGGTGCGCAGTCGTCGGCTCGCTGGTGCTCTCCGTGCTGGAGGTGGCCCTCGCGGTGCTGTTGGGCCCGCTGCCGGGCGTCATCGCCACGATGTCGCTCAACGCGGTCGCCCAGGCGGCCGCCGCGGGGGCCTGTTTCTGGACCGCTCGGCGCGCCAGCACCGGTGACCGGCGCTGGCGGCGGCTCATCGGCGTCATGGCGGGCAGTTCGGCGCTAGCCAGCGGCGCGACGGCGGCGGCCGCGCTGGGAGGTCGATGTCCCCAGGTGTCCTCGGGGTGGTACTCCGTTCTCGTCGTCTTCCACGGTGTGGCCCTGGCCGGGCTGCTGTCCCTGCCCACCGACCCGGTGGACGGCCGCGGGGGCCGGCAGGGCCGCGGCTCGTCCCGCTGGTACGCGATCATCCTTCTGGACTGCGTCCTGATCGTCGGTTCGATCGTCCTGCTCGAATGGGGGACGGTCCTCGCCACGGTGGTCCGCAGCGGTGCGCCCGACCTCCAGCAGTTCCTGCTGTCCCTGGGCCACGCGGTCTCCGTACTGATCCTGCTCACAGCTGTGGTGCTGATCGCGAGCTTCCGCCGGCCACGCTCCCCGGCGACCCTGGCGCTGCTCGGTTCGGGCCTGCTCGCCTACGGTCTCGTCAGCAACGTCTTCGTCTACCGCGTCGCGCAGCACCAGCTCGACATGCCGCCGCTGAGCGTGGTCGCGTTCGGACCGGCCTTCCTGCCGATCTTCCTGGCCGCGCTGTTGCCGTCCCCGGGGAGGGCCCCGCCGGACAGCCCAGCGCCGGTCGGCCCGCAGGCGACGTGGGCCTACGCGGTGCTGCCCTACGCGGCGCTCGGTGCGGCGGGCCTGCTGGTGGTCGGCAGGCTGTCGATCGGTATGCCGGTCGGCCGCTTCGAGACGTACAGCATCGCCGGGCTGCTGCTGGTGGCGCTGGTCCGCCAGATGCTCACCCTGGTCGAGAACGCCCGGCTGTTGGCCGGGATCCGGGAGCAGGAACGGGAACTGCTCCACCAGGCGTTCCACGACCCGCTGACCGGCCTGGCGAACCGGGCCCTGTTCACCCGCCGACTGCGGCAGGCACTGACGCGCACCCCCGGCGCCGACGGCAACGGCGCGTCGCTGTCCGTGCTGTTTCTGGACCTTGACGATTTCAAGCGTGTCAATGACACCTTCGGGCATGCGGCCGGCGACGAGCTCCTCCAGATCAGCGCGGACCGGCTGCTGGCGGAGACGCGGACGGTGGACACCGTCGCCCGGCTCGGCGGCGACGAGTTCGCCGTCATCCTCGACGGCGACGGACTCCGCGATCCCCGCCGGGTCGGTGAGCGGCTCGCGGCGGCGATACGGACACCGTGCCTGCTCGACGGGCGGCCGTACGCCCCGCAGGCCAGCCTCGGGCTGGTCACCCTCGACGCCCCCGGCCGGCCGGCCGACTCCGACGTCCTGCTCCACCAGGCCGACCTCGCGATGTACGCCGCCAAGCGGGAACGGGCCGGCAGGCTGAAGGTCTACCAGCCCGACATGGCCCAGGCGACCGCCGCACCGCCGCCCGATGAACCGGGTGGTACCGCCTTCGACGGGCGGAACGATCCCGTTACCCCGGGCAGTGAGCACGAAGTCCGGCATCGACCGGCCCGGCCCGACTTCCGACCCCGGAGTCAGGCCGGGCGGCGGTCGCGGCCCGACGAAGATGATGAGGACGAATCCGGCGGAGGTCCGCTCGATCCTGCCGCCCTCGGCGGCGCCTCCGAGCCGGCGGGTGGACGACCTCGGCTACTACCTGGTGCTGGCAAAATGGAGGCTGGCGATCGTCCTGGAGCAGGGCTGCCAGCGCGCGGGCGGCGACCCGAAGCTCGAGGACTCCGGAGGCCACGTGGTCAGGTACCTGCACGAAGCGGCGGAGACCGCCGCGTCGAACGACTGTCCGGCGACGTGGTGACCCTGCGGGACGACACCGCCGACCCGAGTGCGATCCGGCGGCTCGCCTCGGGTCGGCGGCGCTACGGCAACCTCAAGGACGAGGCCGCCGACTTCATCCGGGAGGCGATCGTCTCCCGCGCGCTACCCCCACGCAGCAAAATCGATCAGGACGAGGTCGCCGACGCGCTCGGGATCAGCCGCGCCCCGGTCCGCGAGGCCCTCATCGAACTCGCACAGAAAGGCTTCGTCGACGCCGTCCCCCGGCGCGGCGCGTTCGTCGCCGAGGTCACCGTCGAGGACATCGAGGACCACTACGAAGTTGTCGCCCTGGTCTCCGGAATGACCACCCGACGCGCCGTGCGCACCCTCACCCCGACGCAGATCGAGGAACTCGCCCGACTGCACCGCGAGATCACCACCACCGGCGAGGAGACCCGCCGCCGGAGCCTGGACCGCCGGTTCTTCCAGATCATCGCCACCGCCGGCAAATCACCACGCCTCGACGCGATCCTCGACTTCCTCGGCGGCGTCCTGCAGGGCAGCTTCTACTACGACGCCCCCGCCTGGGAGAACAACGAGACGAAATACCGCGAACGACTACTGACCGAGATCCGGGCCGGCGACGTCACGGCGGCGGCCCGCACCAGCGAGGAACACGTACGCTCCTGCGCCGCCGTCACCGTCGAACACCTACGCACCCGCGGCTAC
>NZ_KB891225.1 GCF_000373365.1 Parafrankia discariae | reverse complement strand
GCATCACCGTGCACCACGTCCGGCGGCTGTCAGAACTCGCATATCCGGGACAACCACAGCCGGCATGGGCGGCCGACATGGCACGACGGCGACGCAAGACCCTCGTGGTCTGCCGTTCCTGCCACGACACCATCCACACCGGAAAGCCGATCCCGCAGCTCACGTCATAGTCACCGGAGAGCGACGTGCGGTGAAAGTCGCATGCGTCGTTCGGGCTGGGGGCCGTCGGAAAAGGACCCGCACCCGCGGGTACCTCGCCGGCGGCCCACCAGTGCTCCGTCCTCGAAGACCTGTTCCGGCTGCGGCTGGCGAAACCCAAGCCTGACGCTGTCGGACCGCACGTTCCGCTGCCAGTCCTGCGGGCTGGTGGCCGACCGCGACCACAACGCCGCGATCAACCTCAGACACCAGGTCGCCGCCAGTACGTCGGAGACCGTAAACGCCCGTGGAGCCGACCATAAGACCCGCACGAGCGGGCAGGTGGCTGGGAAGCGGGAACCTGGCACGGCCAAGGCCGGTCAGACCAGGAGTGCCGGCGCGCAAGTGCCGGCGGCGTGAACGGCGAGCGCTATCGCTCATCGATCCGCAACGGTTCCGCCTTCGGTCCGCAGCCGTTGTTCGACGAAATGCAGGAAGAGCCGAACCTGATGCTGCCTGGCGGGTTCGGGGCACGGAAGCTGGTCGACGCGCCGGCGCAGGTCGTCGTCCCACACGGCGGCGGCCAGACGGGCGGCGTGGCGCAGGAGGCGGGGTTGCGGGTCCGTGAGTCGCCTGCTCACGACGTCGTGGAGCCGACGGTGATGGGCGTCCAGATCGGGGCCGTTGGCGAGGCGGTGCATCAGCTCGGCCTTCATGTAGCCGGATCGAAAGCACCACGGATCGGCTTCCAGGAACTGGACGGCGGTCTCGACCCCGTCGGCCTCCCCGCGCCGTAGCGCTTTGGCGGCCTGGTCGAACGGAGCGTAGAAGTCCTGGACCGCCAGGTGGAATCGATCCGTTCCCCGCGCCCACGCATCCCATTGGTCCGCGCTCAGGCTCCGCCGTGCGCGCAGCCGGTCCACGTCGGCGCGTAGTTGTTGGAGCTCGGCGGCCCGCGCGGCGATACCGCCGCGGTGTCGGATCCTCGTCACCCGACGTCCACGCCCGGCAGTCGGCGGCGCAGGGACTTCAGATCCCGCTTGGACAGGCTGGCGTCCTTGACGCCCAGGCGGCACAGTCGTCCAAGGCGCGGGGCGAAGGCGAAACCGGCCAGGGTGAGGGTGGATTCCTCGAGGTAGAGATGGTCGAGCTCCTCCAGCGCGACGAGCTGCTGCACCCCGGCGTCGCTGAAACGGTTCCCGAAACTCTGCCACCAGGTCAGATGCCGCAACACGGCCAGGTGCGGCAGCGCCTCGTCGGTCAGATCGGTCCAGCCCAGCGTCAGCCTGCGCAGGCCTGGGGCCAGGTGAGCAAGCGCGGACAGCGACCCCGACCGAACCGGGCACATGATCGACATCCCGGTGATGCTGTCGGAGGGCAGCCGATCGAGGAAGTGCATGTCGATCGGAGACCAGTCGAGCGAGGCCGGGCGGACCTCCAGGGTCACCTCCCCGCCGTCCGGTACCTCCACGTCACCGCGGGCCGGCAGTGGCCCCAGGTCCTCGTAGGAGGAGCCAAGCCAATCAACCGTGCCTACGGTGCGGTTCTCGGGAAACGGGAGGACGACCACGCGCACAGACTGCCCGGTCCGATCGCAGGCGGCCAACGGTTTTCATCGGCCGAGACCGGGTTCCACCACCGTGACCGTCCAGCGACCACCGCCCGTTGGGCTACATCCAGGAGCTCTGTGTCAGAGCTTGCGGACGTGGATCGCGCGGAATCGGAAGCTGTCCTGCTGGGCGGGCTCGTAGCTGAACTCGACGCGGTCGCCGGCTTCCAGAAATCGTGCCCCGTCCATTTCGATCATGCTGTAGTAAACCCATGCGTCGTGGCCGTGCGGGAGGTCGGTAGACGAGATCGCTCCCCAGCCTCGTTCGGTGTGGAAAAACTTGACGGTGCCGATCGCCATGACGGCAGGATGGCCTGTCCGTCCCGTTGCGGCGACCGGGTTTCGGCGGGTCGGGAGTTCCGCGGGTACTCCCGACCGCCGCACATCGGCCTCCCGGGCGCCCGTGAGGCGAGCTCCCAGGCTCAGCGGTCCTTGCGGCCGGGGAGGAACTCGTTCAGGACGGCCGCGGCGAGCTGGGAGCGGCTTTCGAGCCGGTGCTCACGCGAAAGCCGGTCGATGACGTTCAGCTGGGCGAGCGTCGGGCGGATCTGGACCTGGATGCCGCCACCCCCCGGCAGGCGCAGATGGTCGTCCCGGGCCGGGAACAACGACCCACGGGGCTGGGCGGCGGCCCTCGCCTGGGCGACGAGCTCGGGGATCCGGCCGTGGCACTCGTCCAGCGCCTCCAGCACGATCGACGTGTTCGTGCGGCCCTTCTTCGCCCGCCGGTACTCCTCCAGCCGTCGGGAGACGGTGGGGCTGACCAGGATGGCGGTGATGCGCACCGTCCCGGTCGGCGACAGATCGCCCCTACCGGCCTCGGGGATGTCGACGGGGGCCGGGACAGGGGTGACGTGTGCCTGGATCCTGGCTTCGGGAATCGCGGGACCGTTGTCAGCGCGCTCCACGGGAACGGGCACGGGTGCCAGGGCCGGGCGCGGCTCGGCGGGCACGCCCTCGACAGCCGGTGCGGGTGCCGGGGCCGGGCGCGGGGCGGGCCGGCGCCGGGCCAGCGCCCCCAGGTCCGCCGTGCGATCCGGCCGGGCGAACAGCTGGCCCAGGTCCTGGGCGGGCATCCGGCGCGGAGCCCCCACGCCGTTCTCAGTCTGCTGCTGCTCGTCCATCACGGGGCCGCCACGGCTTCGAGCTCGTTCAGCAGCACCTGACGGCGGGTGAGGATCTCCCGGGTCAGCGCGGCCAGGTCGCCGGCGACCGCGCCCGCCGTGCCGGCGATCATCTGCGAGCGGTCGGCCTTCCCGCGCAGGACGTCGAACGGGGTCGGGCCGGAGGCGGCGGCGGCTTCCAGTTCGTGGAAGGGCTGCCCGCGGCGGCGGGCGTCGCGGGCCGAGGCCTCGGCGTGGCGGATGATCGTGTCGAACATGACGTCCTTGCCGCCGAGGTCGTCGATGACGTCGCGGCGGACCTCCTCGCGGATGCGGCGGGCGCTGGTCCCGGCGGCGAACAGGACGACGCCGAGCAGGTCGAGGGTGGGGTTCACCCGGCGCATCCGGGCGAACTCGTAGGCGACCTGCTGCATGCCCTTGCGGGACGAGTCGTCGCTCTTGATCGGGATGAGCAGCCAGTGGGCGGCGCCCAGGACGAGCTGCAGCAGCGGCCGGTTCTCGGGCGGGCTGTCGATCAGGATCAGGTCGTAGTCGCCGGCGATCGGCAGCAGCGAACGGGCCAGCGCGAGGGTGCCGAGCTCCCCGGTCTCGGCGAACATGTTGTACAGGTGGGTGGGGAGCTGGCGGATCTCCCCGCCGCCGGGGATGACGTCGAGGCCGGGCCGGACGTCGCGGACGGGAACGAGCGGCGTTCCGTAGCGGACGGCGTCGACCAGCCCTTTACCGTCGTCGTCCTTGTCCGGCTGCGCCGTGTAGCCGAGGTCTTCTCCGCAGTTGCCCTGCGCGTTGACGTCGATGACGAGGACGCGGCCACCACCGGCGGCCACCAGGGCGGCGATGTTGGTGGTGAGGGTGGTCTTCCCGACTCCCCCTTTGCCGTTGGCCACGGCTATCACGTGCTCAAGGTGCTCGTGCGGGAAGACGACCTCGGCCGGCCGTGCAAACGGGTCCGTTGTCACGTGTCCTGCGTTCCCTTCCGTCGCGGCTCCCTCTCCCCCACCGGGCCCACCGGTCGACTCCCACGAGGGTGCCAACGCGGGCCAACAGGTTTTGGGGGTCCAGGGCGGGCCCAAGTGTAAAGGAACGGGCAGCTAAGTCCGCAGACGCCCTGGGCGGCGTGTTGGCCGCGTCCCGGCCACGCCCCCTGGCGGGACGGCGGGCGTGAACACGGGCCTCCCCTGTTCCCTGACCGCATGGCCACGAAGTGGCCAACACCCGGGGCTGAACTCGGGGCGGGACCCGGGCGGGCCTTCGGGCCCGCGGCCGCGCCGTCACACGTGCCCGCCACTTCCCCACCACACGGGATGGCACCGTTGCCCGAACGGTGGGTTACGTGTCCGCTGGCACCTGCGCTCACCTGCGGGCTAACTCACCGGCACCCGAGTGTGCGGGCGGGCGGGCACCTCTGCGGGCACCTCAAGGTGCGTACGTGTTGGCGGGCCGGCTAACCGGCCAAGGTGCAAACGTTCCAGCACACCCGGGCTCACACAGCTGTGCCTGCGGTAGTTCACAACCATTGGGCCACATGTTTGCTGACACTGTTGGCTACATTATTGGCCGCACTGGTGGCTGCATTATTGGCCACGTTATTGGCTGCGTTATTGCGTCAACACTTGCCACCACACGTGCTCGCATTATTGGCGAGGGACCTGTGGCCAGGCCTGGAGGCAACAGTGTGCACCCGTGGTCGACCCCGCGAGGGAGGGGAGTGGTACCCGTCTTGACTTCCCCACGGTGGCCACCGCTTGCCAGGCGTCTGGTGCCCAGACGTGTGTACAGGTGTGTGCACGGGTGCGTGCACAGGTGTGCGTCTGGCTCGGTGCCCACGGCCTGGCACACACGAAGCCGGTGTGGAGCCCCGCCCAGGAGCAGGAGCGGGACGGCATCCGGCGGAGGTCACCGATTAGGGCTCGGCCACGGCCACCCAGGGCGCGGCGCAACACCGGATCATCACCATTTAGTGATACTAAACAGCTGTCAAGTACTACTTAACCAGGTGGAGGCCACAGTGTCGGGGTCCGACCACGAGACGGGCATCGTGATCGAACAGATCACACATCTGCTTGCCGCGGTGCCACCCGCGGCGCGCTGGGCGGCGATCCGACGCCTGCGTGGCCAGCTCCCGCTCCTGCAACAGCTCACCGTCCGCCAGATCGACGGCGAGGATCTGACGAGCGTGGGACGCCAGCTGAACGTGACCAAATCGTGGGTGAGCCAGCTCAGAACCGCGGCACCGGAGGAGGGCCCGTGGGCGACGTGGGGGAGGGTTCTCGCGACCGCCGGAGCGCTCGCGGACCTCGCCGAACAGCCTGGAAGCAGCCGCCTCTCCGACGAGTTCGCGGACCTGTTCACCGACGGTCTGCGCGGTTCACCGACAGCACTTCGCCCACGGGTTGAGGACACAGCACGGCGTTGGGCGGCGGCGGCCCGGCGCCGCCGGAGAGCGGAGGATGCCGACCGGCTGTTCGGCCGACTGTCCTTGCTGCTCGACACGGTGACGCCAGTAGGGGAGTGCGTGCCGGCGCAGCGAGCCGAGTTGCTGTTCGCCTTCCATGCGGATCGGGCCGCGCTTCGTGGTGCGGCGGGATGGCCTGCGGTCAGTGGCTCGGAGGCGTCAACCATGTCTGTCGGCAACGGACTCAAGTGACGGATGTCCGCCCGCGTACGCCGCATTTAGGAAGGTGTGGAGGCGAGCGGCGGAAAGACGGCACCGGCCTCAGCGAGGCACCCGATCCGCCGGGTTCGTGGGTCGAAATGGGCAGGTGTCGACATCGCAGTGGGTGCCCCGGTGCGCGTCCAATCCGGATCCTGGGCAGATAGAAGAGGTGGACTACTCGGCCGCGGTCGCGGACGAGTTCGGCCGGCGTTCGGGCAGCACCTCATCGAGTCGACGCGGGGCACGCGGCGTTGCGCGGCGACGCCCCGATGGGAGATCGATTGCGGCTCCCGCGATGACTCACGTGGTCAGCGGGGCTCGAAGTCCTTCCGGTGGGCTTCGACCCAGGAGCGGAACGACCGGGCCGGATGGCCGGTGATCCGTTCGACCGTGTTGTTCACGGGGGCGGTCAGTCCGACGCTCGCCGCGGCCACGTCGAGCAGGGTCTCCAGGATCGGGCGGGGGATGGCGCCGTCCGCACGTTCCAGCGCCTGCTCGCGGGTCAGCTCGTCCACGGGGATCTCAACGCCGAGGACATCGCCGATGACCGCGACCGTGTCCCGCAGCCGAAGCGAACTCGGGCCGGTGAGGATCTGCATCCGGGACCGGTGGGTGCCGCGGGTGAGCAGGTCGGCGGCGACCTCCGCGATGTCGTCGGGGTGGATCGGGGTGAAGGCGGCGTCCCCGAAGGCCATCGCGACCCGCCCGGTCGTACGGATCTGGTCGGCCCAGTCGCGCCGGGCGTTGGTGGCGAGCCAGCTCGGGTAGAGCACGGTGTGCGCGATCCCGGACTCGGCGACGGCCCGTTCGACCGCGCGGTGGATCAGCCCGATGGGGCGGTCGAACTCTCCGACCTCGTAGGACGCCGGCGAGGACAGCAGCACCAGATAGCGCACGCCGGCCTTCGCGGCCGCCTCCAGGAAGGCGTCGACCGTGCCGATGACCGGGTAGAGGAAGACGGCGTCGACGCCGCGCAGTGCGTCCGCTCCGGCGACGCCCGGGTCGGTGAGATCCAGCTCGACCGGCTCGACTCCGCTGGGCAGCCGTAGGGTCGTGACGTCGCGGGCGGACCCGCGGACCGAATGACCGGCGGCGGCCAGCCGGGCCGTCAGGCGTGATCCGATGTTGCCGCCTGCGCCGGTGACAAGGATGGTCATGACACTCCTGCTGTGAGGCACGGGAAAATTAGCTTTATCAACAAATAATCTTTAACCACAAAGCTAAATGCGAGAGGAGGGACGTGTCAAACGACCCCGGGTGCGGCGGCGAGCTCGACGCCGACGAGGCCGTCCGAGCGCTCCTGCTGCTGATGCCCCAGCTGATCGGACGGGCCAAGCGGACACCACCGCCGGACGAGCTGGCCGGGACGGCCCTCGGCCCCCGGCACCTGTCGCTGCTGTCCTTCCTGCTGTTCGACGGGCCCATGACCGTGAACGCGCTGGCCAGTCGGTTGGAAGTGGCCCCGACGACGGCCAGCCTCATGATCGCTGACCTCAGCCGCGGCGGGGTCGTGGAGCGCCACGAGGATCCCGACGACCGGCGGCGGCGCATCGTGAGCATCGCCGACGCCAGCCGCCCGGCGATCGAGGGATGGCTCGGTCCGGCCGCCGCCGCCTGGCGGGAGGCCCTTCAACCGTTGAGCCAGGCCGAGCGCCGTCTCGTCGTGGACACCCTGCACGCGTACGAACGCGCCGCCAGCAGACAGTCCTCACCCAGAACCTGAGCCTCCTGCGGTCACGCTCGCGAGCCCGCTGTTCCCGACACCGGGCCCCAGATCTCACCGGCCCGCCCGGGCCGACCTCCCACCGGGTCGCCGGCCCTCGGCCGAGCAGCACCGGCGGCAGCGGCGGCAGCGGCGGCAGCGGCGGCGGCAGCGGCGGCGACCGGGAACATTCGGCCGGATCGCGTCGTCCCATCACGGATCGCTCACCTGGTGCAGGAGAGAAGGAGAGGACGACGTGGCCGACTGGTCCCTGGCCGTTGATTTCGGCACCACCTACACGGCGGCCGCCACCGCGTCCGCCGGTGGCGCGCCGGAGGCACTGGAGATCGACGGCAGCAGGTCGCTGCCCTCGGTGGTCTGTCTGGACGACGACGGGCAGGTCCTCACCGGACGGGCGGCGGCCAGCCAGGCGGCGGTGTTCCCGGAACGCGCGGAGCGGCTGCCGAAGCGGGCGCTCGTCACCGCGGACACCGTGCGTCTGGGCGGCCAGGACATCCCCACCGTCGACCTGGTCGCCGCCGTGCTGGCCCGGGTCGCCCGGGAGGCCACCCGGCGGTTCAACGGGCGGCCGGCGGGCGCGGTCGTCCTGACCCACCCGGCCGCCTGGGGGCGGCGGGAGGTCGACCGTCTCGGTCTGGCCGCGGCCCGCGGCGGGCTGCCGGCCCCGCGGTTCCTTCCCGAGCCGGTCGCCGCCGCCGTCTTCTACACGGCGGCCGCGACGGACGGGGTGCCGCTCGGACGGCACGCCGCCGTCTACGACCTGGGTGGTGGCACGTTCGACACGGCGGTGCTGCGGCGCACCGCCGGCGGCTACGAGGTGCGCGGCACCGGGGGAGACCCGCACTTCGGCGGCGAGGACGTCGACGCGATGCTGCTGGATCTCGTGGCCGGACATCTCCCGGACCAGGCCCGGCGCGCCTGGGACGAGCTGTGGGCCGGTGACGGCCGGCGGGCCCGCCGCACCCGGACGAAGATCCGCGAGGAGATCGTGAAGGCGAAGCACGAACTGTCCGACCGGCCCACGCACACGCTCTACCTGGACGACTATCTCGACGGTGTCGAGGAGGGGATCCGGGTCACCCGCGCCGAGTTCGAGGAGGCCGTCGCCCCCGCACTCGACGGCACCGCCGTCGAGCTGCGCCGCGCCGTGCACACCGCCGGCCTCGAACCCGGCGCCCTCGCCGCGGTCTACCTGACCGGTGGCTCCACCCGCATCCCCCGGGTCACGGCGGCCGTCACCACCGCCGTCGGGATGCTGCCCACCACGAGCGGCGATCCCAAGCTCGTCGTCGCGCTGGGCGCGCTGACCAAGCCGCCGGTCGCGGCACCGCCGGCCGCCACACCACCGGCCGCCACACCGCTGGCTGCGGCACCGCCGGTCGCGGCACCGCCGGCCACCTCGCCGTCGCCCGAAGCACGATCAACACGCCCGGCTGTCAGCCGCTCCCCGGCGAACGCGCGCATCACCGAGGGAACCGCGTGGGCCGTCCGGGTCGCCGTCACCCTCACCGGGCACGAGGACACCGTCAACGATGTCGCGTTCTCCCCGGACGGGCGCCTGCTCGCGACCGCGAGCGACGACGAGACCGTGCGGATCTGGGACGTCCCGACCGGCTCGGTGCGCACGACGATCGTCGGGCACAAGGACTGCGTCCGCGGTGTGCGGTTCTCGCCTGCCGGGGAGCTGCTGGCCTCGGTCAGCGACAAGAAGAAGGTCCGGGTGTGGGACCCGCTCACCGGGGCGCAGCGCTTCGTCCTGGCCGGGCACGGCGGCGGGGTCAACGGAGTCGCGTTCTCCCCGGACGGGCGGCTGCTCGCCACCGGCAGCGACGACGACACCGTCCGGCTGTGGGACATGGCGACGGGACGCTTCGTCGCGACGCTCACCGGGCACCCGTCGGACGTCCAGAAGATCAGTTTTTCGCCGGACGGCTCGCTGCTGGCCAGCACGAGTTACCACGAGGCACGGCTGTGGAACCTGCGGACCGGCCGGACGACCGCGGTGCTGCGCGGGCACGCCCACTGGGTCTACGGCACGGCGTTCACCCCGGACGGACGGCTGCTGGCGACCGCGAGCGACGACGAGACGGCCCGGATCTGGGAGGTCGGCGGCGGACGGCAGGTGAGCGCGCTGCGGCACGCCGACGGCGTCTACGACGCCGAGTTCTCCCCGGACGGCAGCCTGCTCGCGACGGCGGCCGCCGACGAGAAGGCCCATCTGTGGAGCACGTCGGGCTGGACCCGGGTCACGAAGCTCGCCGAGCACGACGACGAGGTCAACGCCGTGACCTTCTCTCCTGACGGCAGGCTGCTCGCCACGGGCAGCGACGACCGGACCGCCCGGATCTGGCAGGTCACCTGACCCGGCCGGCGCCCACCGCCGGCGCCTCGTCAACACTGATGATGGAGACGCCCCTGCCCTCGGGATGTGCCGCCGGAGGTTCCGTGCCCGCCTCACCCCCCGCGTACCGCCGGCTCTGCCTGACGGTGGACGTCGAGTCCTACAGTCGACGGCCCGGCCGGCACCAGGTCGCCATCCAGTCGGGGCTCACCGACGCGCTCGAAGCGGCACTGCGACGTGTCGGGATCGCCTGGGGGGCCTGCGACGTGCAGGAGCAGGGCGACGGATACCTGCTCCTGCTGCCCGCCGGGGTCGACGAAGGCCGGGTGGTCCCGGGGCTCGTCCACGGCCTCGCGCTGGAACTGCGGCGGGTCAACCGGCGGGAGCCGGGGGATGGGGCGTCGGGGGATCTGGAACCGGGGGAGGACGCGCGGATCCGGCTGCGGGCCGCGCTGACGCAGGGGGCCGTCCGGCGGGCCGCGGCCGGCTACGTGGCGAAGGCGGTCGTCGCCGCGGCCCGCGTCGTCGGGTCACCCGCGCTGCGCGCGGCGCTGGCCGCGTACCCGGACCGGGACCTCGCGGTGGCCCTCACCGACGACCTGTACGAGGACGTGATCGTCGACGGATCCGCCGCGCTGGCCGGGGTCGCGGTCCGGGAGGCCGAGGTCCGTCTCTCCGACAAGGACTTCACCGCGCACGTCTGGGTGCTGGTACCCGACCCGGCGGTCGGACCCGCGGACCGGCTCGACCGGCTCGGCCGGTCGTGGCCGGCCACGGCCGGCCGGCTGCTCGCGGGCGGCGAGGGCGTCACGGGTGCGGGTCTGGCGATGACCCGACTGTGGGCGGGTGGCTCCGTGACCGGGGAGTCTTCTGATCACTACGGAACTGGCGAACCCCAGGGAGCCGGCGGACAGGATCCTGCCCTCGGCGCGTTCCACTCCACGGGCTGGTCGGAGGGCGGAGACGGACCGGCTGACGATCCCGGCCTGCCCGATCCGCTCGATCACGACGGTGACGCGCCCGTCTCAGCCGGGCTGCCCGACTGGGACGACTCCGATCCGGCGGGATTCGCACCGGAACCGTCGGACTGGGCGGACCACGGCGGGCAGGACATCGGGTTCCACGGCACAGGTTTCCACGACCCGGGGTTCTGAGGAGTGCCGGTAAGAGTGGAGGGGCCGGCCTGCCCTACCCGTCTTCCGCCGACCCGCCGGAACATGTGACGGTGGGTAGGGTCCCTGGATGCCGGATCCGATCTTCGCCCATCCTCTCCTCGCGCGTGTCTACGACTCCTTCGATGGAGACCGCGACGACCTGGCCGCCTACGTCGCGACCGCCGCCGAGCTGACCGCGCGTCATGTGCTCGACGTTGGTTGCGGGACCGGTTCCCTGGCGGTCCTGCTCGCTGGAAGCGGCCGCACGGTCGTGGGTGTCGATCCGGCCGAGGAGTCGCTCAGGGTCGCGAGGTCGAAGGACCGGGCGGGAAGTGTCCGTTGGATCCACGGCGATGCCGCGGCGCTGCCGGCGCTCGACGTGGACCTGGCGATGATGACCGGGAACGTGGCTCAGGTCTTTCTCACCGACGACGGCTGGGACCGGGCCCCTCAGGGCATCCACACCGCCCTTCGCCCACATGGCCATCTCGTCTTCGAGACCAGGCGTCCCGAACGTCACGCCTGGGAGGAGTGGGCGGTGGACGTCGATCCCGTCACCCTCGACATCGCCGGCATCGGCCTGGTGGAACGACGTCAGGAGGTCACCGACGTCAGCCTTCCGTTCGTCTCCTTCCGATACACCTACCGCTTCCTGGCCGACGGCGTGGTCGTCACCTCGGACTCGACCGTGCGGTTCCGCGGCCGGGGCGAGGTCGAATCGAGCCTGGTCGCCAACGGGTACGGAGTCCTCGACGTGCGGGAGGCACCGGACCGCCCGGGGTGTGAGTTCGTGTTCGTCGCCGAACGTTCGACCTGAAGCGGCCAGCACCCATACCGCATACCGCATACCGCATACCGACGATCATCGGCTGATCACGAGTGCGACCGAGCCTCCCACGGTTTGTCCCGGTCTCCTACGGCACAAGCCCCTGCTCCTTCGTCACCAGTGGCCGCCCGGGTCCGCGTCGTCGGGGTTGTCGTAGCCGCCGAACTGGACGTCCTCCAGCTCGTGCGGGTTGGTTCCGTGCAGGTAGTCGTCGTGGGTCTCGTAGACGTAGCCGAGCGCGTCCTCGTCGGGGTTGGTGACGGTCGCGCCGTCCGGGAACTCGACGTCGAGATCGTCATCGGAGTCGGGGTCGGGGTCGGGCATCGCGTCGTACCTCTCTCCCACGGTGGCCGCGTCGAGGGGTCCCGGGAACGGCGACGGGTCGGGGCCGTCGCCGTCGGGCTCCCGGCTGGTGTAGGCGGTGGCGAACAGGTGCGCCCAGATGTCGTCCGGGGGCGGGTCGAGGCGCGCGCTGGCCAGGACGGCGTCCAGCGCGCGGTCCAGATCGGGGGTGAGCGTGTCGTCCGGATCGATCCCGGGGTAGTCGGGCGGGTCGGGCCAGCCCGCCGCCCCGAGGCCGCCGTCGGCCGGGTCCCCGGGTGGCGGGGACCAGTCGGCTGTCGGGTCGTCGTCGCCCGGCTCGTCGGGGAACAGCCTGCCGATCACCCGGTCAGCCCGCGGGGACCCGCGCCCACGCCGCCTGACCGCGCGGGCGAGCGGGACCGGCCGCACCCACGCGGACGGTGTGGCGGGCGCTGGGGCGGCCGGTCCGCCGGGCCGCCCCGGCGCCCGATGGTGGCGCGCTCACTGGTGGACGGCGAGCTGGGCGGCCAGGCTGTCCGCCCGGCTGTGCAGCGTGGCCAGGGTGTCGATCTCCCGCTGCACGGCGGCACGCCGCCGTGCGAGCTCCTCCTCGGCGGTCTTCAGGTTCTGCCGGTGTTCGGCGAGCTGCTGTTCGAGGCGCCGGCGGGTCTGGTCCAGCTCCGCGGCGACCCGGCGCTGGACGTCGCTGACAGCCCGGTCGAGCGCGTCCTGCAGCGCGGAGGGGACCTCGGTCTGGATCGCGGCGATGACGTCGTTGACGTAGCGGCGGGCGTCGCCCCTGGCGCGGGCGACCTCCTCCCGGTTCCTGCGCTGCCGGGTGATCAGCGCCCAGACCCCGAACCCGGCGGCGAGGGGAGCGGCGATGCCGCCGACCACGAAGGCGGTGGCCTTGGCGAACAGGGCACCGATGCCGACCGAGGTCACGGCCCGCTCGACCTGGTCGGCCACGCTCGGGCCGCCCGCGGTGCCGGCCGGGCCGCCCGCGCCGGTGGCCCCGGGCAGGGTCCGCAGCCCGTCGGGCAGGGCCAGTTCGACGCCGACACCGGTGAACCCGTCGGCGTCGAACGTCCGGCCGAGGTCGCGGACGATCTCGGTGACGCGCCGGCGCAGCAGGGTTTCCAGGTCCATCCAGATGCCCTGCACGCCGGCTTCCAGGTCGCCGGGCAGCTCGCGCAGGACGTCCGGGCCGCCTTCGGCGATCTTCCGGTCGGCCAGGGACCTGAGCTTGTTGACCCGGCGCTGGTACTCGCGGCGGATCTCCCGGTCGAGGGCCTTCACGTCGCCGGTGAGCTTGCCGCGCCAGCCCGCGCCCTGGTCGGCGAGCGCCTTGAGCTGCGCCTGGCGGCCGGTGACCTCGGCGACCAGGGTCGGGTCCCGGTTCAGCGAGCGCAGGTCCTGCGCCCGTTCGGCGGCGAGCTGCGCCAGCGGCGGCCGGGTCACGGTCAGCACGTTGGCCAGCCGCAGCGCACCGGCCCGGGTGGCGACCTGGCTGACCAGGGCGGTCTCCAGGGCGGGGAAGCCGCTGGAGGCCAGCAGCGTGTCGGCCAGCCGCCCGTCACCGGCGTCGCGTTCGGCCGCGGCGTCGAGCTTCTCCCGGCTGGACACCGCGAACCACGGCGCGCCGCTGTAGCGGGGGGCGTGGGTCGCGATCAGCGCGCGGTCGCGGTCGAGGACGTGGCGCCATCCCGGGTACTTGTCGGTCTGGGTGAGGACGAACAGCACCGTCGCGATCCGTTCGGTGGCCTGTTCGAGGAACCGGCATTCGGACGCGGTCAGCTCGCTGGACCCGTTGACCACGAACACCAGCGCGTCGGCGCGGGCCAGCGTCGCCAGCGTGATCTCGGCGTGGCCGGACACCAGCCCGCCCACCCCCGGCGTGTCGACGACCGCCATGCCTCTGGCCAGCAGCGGGTCGGGCAGGCCGACCTCGACGCCGGTGACACCGCGGCGGCGGGCCTGGCCGGTCAGCGGGTCCAGCGCCGCGTACTCTCCGACGTCGCCCAGCGGGATCTCCCGGCCGGTCGGGCTCTCGGCGTCGCTGACCCACGCCGCCGGCTCCTCGGCGTGGCGCAGCACCAGGTGGACGCTGGTGGCCACGTCCTCGTCGACGGGCAGCAGGCCGCGCCGGCCCACCAGAGCGTTGATCAGGGAGCTCTTGCCGCGCTTCTTCTCTCCCACGACAACCACCGTCGCCGCGCCCGAGCGGGTGCGGCCCAGTTCGGCGCGGATCGCCTCCGCGGCCTGGGGACGTCCCAGGCCGGCGACGGCGTCGGCGGCCTCCCCGGCCCAGGCCACCACCTCGCCGGAGAGGGGATGCGTCCCCGGATCCGGCTTCGGGCCGGCCGGGCCGGGCGGCCCGACTGGCCCGCCTGGGCCGCCTGGGCCGCCTGGGCCGCCTGGCGTCGAAGCCTCGCCCGGTGCTGTCGCTGTCGCCATCAGACCGTCTCCTCCATCCGGTAGACGACCACCTCGGGCCGGCGCAGCAGCCGGCCTCGGTCGGTGAAGCCGCAGAACTCCGTGCTCGCCACGGTCAGATGCCGCGCCGCGTCCGTGGTGCTCTCCCGGCCGACCGCGTCGTGGCCCTCCGGGTCGAACCGTTGCCCGTCGACGACGACCGCCTCCACGCCGACCACGGCCAGTCCCCGGCACAGCCGCCGCCACAGCGCCGGATTCGCGTCCCGGAGCCGGTCCGACAGCTCGATGCAGGCACCCACCAGCGCCTCACGGTCCGCGCTCGCCACCGACGCCACCGATGCCGCCGGATCGGCCGGATCGACCGGCTCGGACAGCCCGGCCGGGTCCTCGGGCGGCTCGACCGGCTCGGGCGGCCCGGGCGGCCCGGGCGGCCCGGGCGGCCCGGGCGTCGCGGACGATCCGGGTGGCTCCGCGGCCGCTTCCAGGCCGCCGCGCCGCCGGGCGCCGGCCCACCAGGCTCTGGCGGCGCCGACGGCGAGGCCCACCGCGGCGCCCCCCAGGGCGGGGATCACCATGTCCACCTCGCCATACGCCGATCCCTCCTCGTGGCCGTGGCCGTGTGCGGAGATGGGACGACGCCCGACGCGCGAATGTTCCGCCCCGGACCGGAAAATCCGCGGGGATCCGCGGGGATCCCGGCAGGCGGGGTCAGGCCGGGGCGGCCGCCTGGGTGTGGATCGCCTGGCACAGGTCGAGCGCGGCGCGGATCGCCCGACGTTCCAGGGCCCGGGTCGGGGCCGCCTCGCGGGTGCGCCAGCGGCCGAGCGCGGCCTCGGCGGCGCCCGCCACCTCGGCGCCGCTCGCCGCGGGCGCACAGCCGACCATCGCCGCCAGGTCGCCGCCGGTGGCGAGCGCGAGCAGTTCGTCGGTGGCCGTCCCCTCCGCCGCCAGCCGGCCGCCGGCCGCGGTGCCCGCCGCGCCGACCAGCGCGGCCAGGGCCGCGGCGGCCTCGATCTGCAGCAGCAGCGGATGCCGCCGCAGCCGGGCGATCTCCTCCCGGACCCGGTCGAGCACCTGCCGCCCGTCGGCGGACGCCGCGGCGCCCCGGCTCATCGCCACCTCCAGCCGGCCGACCGCGGCCTGCGCCCGCAGCCGGTCCGCGCCGGCGACGAAATGCCGGTCGACGTAGTCGAGCACCGGCCTGATCCCGGACAGCTCCTCCATCGTGTCGAGCAGCGCCCTGGTGCCACGCGCCCCGCCGTCGATCGCGGTGAGCAGATGCGTCAGCCCGTAGACGTCGAGCATGCCCAGGAGCCGCTGCCGTTCCGCCGCGTCGAGCGGACCGTCGTCCCAGGTCAGGAAGGACTCCGCCTTGTAGAGGGCGCGGCGGGCCGCGGCCCGGTCGGAGTCCGCGAGGCGCAGCAGCCGCCGGGTGTCGGCCTCGGTGAACTCGTCCCCGAACGCCGTCTCGGCGAGCAGGCCGACCACCGGGAGCACGTCGGCGAGCAGGCCGCGCAGCTGCCCGGCGCTGCGGGCGGCGACCTTGCGGGCCCCCGGCCAGACGTCGTCGGGTCGTTCACCGAGCAGGTCGATCCGGCTGAGCACACCGAGCACCGTCGCCGCGCTCAGCCGGGCGGCGCCCGCGTTGGCCCGCAGCTCGGTGAGCACCTGACGGTCCTGCAGGCCCGGGTGCGGCATGAGGTAGAGCAGCGCGTCCGCGTCGGCGAGCGCGGCCAGCGAGGCCTCGTCCAGGCCGGTCAGCGAGCCGAGACCGGGGGTGTCGACGATGATGTGCCGCTCCGCCAGCCGCCGGTTGGGCACCTCGACCGTCACCGAGGCGATCCGCCGGGCCAGCTCGGCCGCGACCTCATGGTCACCCTCACGGTCCGGGGACGCCGTCGCCCGGTCCTCCGGGCGGCGCAGGTCCGCGGGGATGCGGCCACCCGGGCCGGCCGGGAGGTGGTAGGGCGCGCCGTCGCGCGGCCGGACCAGGATCCGGCTCTGATAGTGATCCCGGAACCAGGCGACGACCATGGTCGTCTCGGTGCCGTTCGTCGCCGCCAGCCGCTGTCCCAGCAGCGCGTTGACCAGCGTCGACTTCCCGGCGTTCAGCTTCCCGCCGACCGCGATCCGCGGGGTGCGCTCCGCCAGCCGGTCCCGGATCGCGGCGAGCTCGTCCCGCACCGGTCCCGGTCCGAACGCCCCCTCCGCCTCGACGCACATCGCCCGTACCCGGTCGCACAAGGGGCCCGCGGACATCCCTGGTTCCTCTCCACTCAGTTCCGCTCGGTGTTCTCAGCGCCGGTGTTCTCAGCGCCGGGCAGGCCGAGCAGCTCGGCCAGGGCCCGCCGTCCCCGGGAGATCTGCGACTTCACCGTCTGCACCGGGATGCCGCGGATCTCGGCGATCTCCTGGTAGGACAGGCCGCAGAACTCGCGCAGCACGATCGCGGCGCGGAACTGCGGCGGCAGCCGGGCGACCGCCCGGTCCAGGTCCAGCCGGTCGGCGAGCTGGTCGGACAGCGACGGACCGGACGCCAGGGGCTCCGGCAGCGTCGCGGCCGGGTCGGGACGCCGCGACCGCCGCCGCACCTCGTCGATGGCCGCGTTCGTCGCCACCCGGTACAGCCACGTCGACACCCGCGACCGGCCCTCGAACTCCCCGATCCGCCGCCACAGGATGATCAGTGTGTCCTGCAGGGCGTCCAACGCGTCCTGGTCGTCGCAGGTGATCCGCCGGCAGATCCCGTACAGGCCGGCCTGATGCCGCCGGACAAGCGTCTCGAACGCCCGGCGGTCCCCGCCGCCCGCCCGGGCGGCGAGCTCCGCGTCCTCATCGTGCATGGGCTCGGGCTCCGCCGGGTCCATGAGTCCCGCCGCATGCCACCAGACCGCCGGCCATCATGTCCCCCCCGCCAGACAACCCGACCTACAGCGCGGATCACACCGTAAGCCCCGGTCGGGACATCCCGGGCCCTGGCCGAGAGCCACCCGTCGAGAATTGTCCGGACAGCCTGGAACATCAGCCGTGGCCGGACCGTCCAACAGCGGACTCACCAGCAATGACAACCGAGCGGGGTCCCGCGACGCCCGACGACGACCGCTTTCTGGGAGGCGTGTTCATGCCCGGCTGGTCCCTGGCCATCGACTTCGGCACCACCTTCACCGCCGCCGCCACCGCGGCCGACGGCGCCGCGCCCGAGCCGGTGGAGATCGACGGCAGCCGGTCCCTGCCCTCGGTCGTCTGCCTCGACGACGACGGCCAGATCCTCACCGGACGGGCGGCGGCCAGCCAGGCCAACGTGTTCCCGGAACGCGCCGAACGGCTACCGAAGCGCGCGCTGGCCGCGGGGGACACGGTGCGGCTCGGTGGGCGCGACACCTCGACCGTGGAGCTGGTCGCCGCCGTGCTGGCCCGGATCGCGCGGGAGGCGACCCGGCGGTTCGACGGCCGGGCCCCGGCCACGGTCGTGCTCACGCACCCGGCCGGCTGGGGCCAGCGGGAGATCGCCCGGCTGGGCCGGGCGGCCGCGCGCGCCGGGCTGCCCGCGCCCCGCTTCCTGCCCGAACCGGTGGCGGCCGCCGTCTTCTACACCGCGTACACCGCGGCGGCGGCCGAGACCGGCGTGCCGCTCGACGGCCACGCGGCCGTCTACGACCTGGGTGGCGGCACCTTCGACGCCGCGGTGCTGCGCCGCACTGCGGAGGGCTACGAGGTCCGCGGCACCGGCGGCGACCCGCACTTCGGCGGCGAGGACATCGACACCCTGCTCCTGGACCTGGTCGCCGGGCACCTGCCGGCGGACGCCCGGGACGCCTGGGACGAGTTGTGGGCCGGCGACGGCCGGCGAGCCCGTCGCGCCCAGACGAAGATCCGCGAGGAGATCGTCCGGGCCAAGCACGAGCTGTCCGAGCGGCCCACTCACACCGTCTACGTCGACGAGTACGTCGACGGAGTCGACGACGGCATCCGCGTCACCCGCGCCGAGCTCGACGAGGCCATCGCGGGGCCGCTGGCGGACACCACCGTCGAACTGCTGCGCACCATTCACACCGCCGGTCTCGATCCGGCCGCCCTCAGCTCCGTCTACCTCACCGGCGGAGCCACCCGCACACCCCGCGTCAGCACCGCCGTCACCACCGCCCTCGGCCGGCTCCCCACCACCAGCGGCGACCCCAAGCTCGTCGTCGCCCTCGGCGCACTGACCACCCCGCCGAAGGCGACTGCCCCGTCCGCGGGCCAGGCCGGGCGGGCCGGGGCCAGGAGGACGGCTCCTCCCACGAAGGTCACCCACAGGATCAGGCACACCTTCACCGGCCACGATGATGTTCATGTCACCGGTTGTGCCTTCTCGCCCGACGGCCGCCTTCTCGCCTCCGCGGGCGAGGACAGCACCATCCGACTCTGGGATATCAACAGCGGGCGTAACACAACAACAATTCCGAGTCGGACGAGCAGCCTTGACCCGTATGGCATTCTTTTCACCGCGGGCGCCTTTTCTCCTGACGGCCGGCTGATTGCCGCACTCGGCGGCAAGGGGCGGAGCGCCCGGATATGGGACGTCTCGACGGGCCTTTCCCTGGCCAAAATCACCCTCCACGAGGAGGAACCCATCTGTGTGTGCTGCTTCTCTCCCCGAGGCCGGATGCTGGCCGTCTCCCACGACGACCAGACGATCCAGTTGTGGGATGCCGCCGCCGGCCGGGTGGCCAGCGTGCTGAGCGGCCACACCGGGTGGGTCCGCCACTGCGTCTTCTCGCCGGACGGCACGATCCTCGCCACAGCGAGCGACGACTCCACCGTCCGACTGTGGGACGTCGCGACCGGCCACACCATGGACACCCTCAGCGGCCACACCGGATGGGTCACGTACTGCACGTTCTCGCCCGACGGCCGCCTTCTGGCCACCCTGGGCGAGGACCGCGCAGTCCGCCTGTGGGACGTCGCCACCGGCCAGGCGACGGCCACGCTCGCCGACCACGCGGGATGGGTCGGTGACTGCGCGTTCTCGCCGGACGGCCGGATCGTCGCGACCGTTTCCGGCGACGGCAAGGTTCGCCTGTGGGAGGTAGCGGGCGGAGAGGCTTCCGCTGTCCTGAGCGGCCACACCGACAGCATCACCAGCTGCGATTTCTCTCCGGACGGTCGGCTGCTCGCGACCGCCGGCAAAGACAAGACGGTACGGCTGTGGGACGTCATGACCGGCGACAGCGCCGCTGTTCTCACCGGACATCAGAAGGCGGTCAACAACTGCGCTTTCGCCCCTGACGGCCGACTGCTCGCCACCAGCAGCGACGACTGCACCGCTCGCCTGTGGGAAATAGCTCACGCATAGGAGATCCCACTGAAAAGAGAACTCGCGAGAGGGGAAACATGGCCGACTGGTCACTGGCCATTGACTTCGGGACCAGCTTCACCACCGCTGCCATGGTGGTGGACGGCGGCGCGCCGGAGCTGCTGGAGATCGACAACAGCCGGTATCTGCCGTCGGTAGTGTGCCTGGACGACGACGGGCAGGTCCTGACCGGCCGGGCGGCGCTCAGCCAGGCCGCCGTGTTCCCGGAACGGGCCGAGCGGCTGCCGAAGCGGGCGCTGGTCGCGACGAGCACCGTCCGGTTGGGCGGTCGGGACGTCCCGACCGTGGACCTGGTCGCCGCCGTGCTCCGCCGGATCGCGGCGGAGGCCCTGCGCCGCCGGGCCGGGGACCCGCCGGGCACGGTCACGCTCACCCATCCGGCGGGTTGGGGCCCGCGGGAGCTGGATCTGCTCGGCCAGGCCGCCGGCCGCGCCGGGCTGCCCGCTCCCCGGTTCGTGCCCGAACCCGTCGCCGCGGCCATCCACTACACGGCGGCCGCCGCTGCCGGGACCGGCACCGGTGGGACCGCCGGGACCGCCACCGGCCTCGCCGACGCCGTCGCCGTCTACGACCTCGGCGGGGGCACGTTCGACACGGCCGTGCTGCGCCGGGCCGCCGACGGCTACGAGGTGTGCGGGGCGCCCGGCGGGGATCCGCACTTCGGCGGCGAGGACATCGACGCGCTGCTGCAGGACCTGATCGCCGGTCATCTCCCACCGCGGGCCCGGGACGCCTGGGACACGCTGTGGGCGGGCGACAGCCGGCGGCACCGGCGGGCACAGGCCAAACTCCGCCTGGAGATCACCGCGGCGAAGGAGGCGCTGTCCGAGAACCCCACCCACACCCTGCACATCGACGACTACGTCGACGACGCCCCCGAGGACGGCATCCGCGTCACCCGGGCCGAACTCGAACAGGCCGCCGACGGGCCGCTGGGCCGCACCCGCGACGAGTTCCTGCGCACGATCACCGCCGCCGGTGTGGAACCGGAGAACCTGACGGCGGTCTACCTCACGGGCGGTGCCACGCGTACCCCGTACGTCGCCAGCCTGCTGGCCGCCGCGCTCGGCCGGCTGCCCACGACCAGCGGCGACCCCAAGGCGGTCGTCGTCCTCGGCGCACTGACCACCCCGCCGTCCGCGCCACGGGGCACCGCGCGGAAGGCCGGCGGGGGAGGTGGCCCGATCCGGCGGCCCGAGGTCGCCGCCGTGCCCTGGACCGCGCGGCTGGGGATCCTCAGCGACGACGAGGTGCGGTACGGCGGCGGGTATCCCGGCCACGTCGTCGACGGAGACGTGGTCTACGCCCAGTCGCCGGCCGGCATCTTCGCCTTCGACGCCCGCTCCGGTGAACCGCTCTGGGAGAACCCCGAGATGGCCGGCGCACCCTGCGGCCGGATGTTCGTCGCCGGTGATCTGCTCGTGTCGGCTGTCGGCTCGCGCCATGGATCGGGCGAACCCGGCGATCTGGTCTGGGTAGGAGACAAACATTCAGGTGTCGAACTGTGGCACCATACGCTTTCAAACGGGCCCCGTTATCACGGCCTGGCCATCGACGAGAGCAGAGTCTTTGTCAATATTACCGGCCAAGTTCAAGCATTCTCCCTGACAACCGGAGATCAGTTGTGGTCCGTCGTCACCGAAGCGAACGGAATACTAAAGGCGCGGGAATTTCTTTACATTTCGAACGATATTCCGGGGCGGGTCTCAGCACTCTCGGCCGACACAGGCGGCCTGGTGTGGAGCACTCTCACCAAGGATCAGTTCTGGTGCGTACCCGCGACCGACGGGAATCTTCTTTTTGTCGGCGCCGGAAAAAGTGTTCTCGCCCTGGACATGAGGTCGGGTGCGGTCGCCTGGAAGGCGAAGGACTACCAAAAACAAGCCGGCACGATCGGCGTCGGCCAGAACGGCAACATCTACCCGTCCCATTTCACCCGTGGAACCATTCGCGCTCTACGTGCTCACGACGGAAAAGGGGTCGGCACTTTCGGCTGGCCGCGCGGAATAGGTCTTGGTCAGAATCGAACGGCCGCGCACGCCACCGCGGACCATCTGTACGCCACGAGCGGTGAAGGCCTGCTCGCCTTCCACGTGGGTGGAGGCACACCGGTGTGGCACCGGCAAGACCTCGAGGTGTTCGAATCGACGGTGACCGTCGCGCACGGGCTGGTCTACGTCATCACAGGCGACGGACATCTGCACGCCGTCGACGCGGCTACCGGCCGGGGATCCGCACGATAGGCGCTTCCCCACCTCCGAACGAACCAGCCCGGGTCTGCGTCTCCCGCCCCGTCCGGACCGCGTCGAGCACGTCCCACAGCCGGGCCATCCGGGAAAAACAGGATGCGGGACCGGTGGTTCTCATGGCATGGTTCCGTGCATGAAAGCGGACCATACGGAGAATCTCGACGGCGTCGATCCGGCGCGGTACGGGGACCGGATAGCCGACGTGTACGACGACTGGTTTCCCGGTGCCGCGGGCCGGGCGGAACCCGAGACGATGGCGGAGGTCCTGGCTGGTCTCGCCGGCTCCGGGCCCGCTCTCGAGCTGGGGATCGGTACCGGTCGCGTCGCGCTGCCGCTCGCCGCGCGCAGAGTTCCGGTGTCCGGAATCGACGCGTCCGGGAGAATGGTCGCGCGGATGCGGGCGAAGCCGGGCGGCGACACCGTCCCGGTGGCCGTCGGTGATTTCGTGGACGTGGCCGCGCCGGGTGGGCCGTTCAGCGTCGTCTACGTCGTGTTCAACACGTTCTTCGTGTTGCTGAGCCAGGACGACCAGGTCCGCTGTTTCGCCAACGTGGCGCGCCGGCTCCGGCCGGGCGGCGTCTTCGTCGTGGAGGCCTTCAGGCCGGATCCCACCCAGTTCGACCGCGGTCAGCGGGTGAACGTGGCCGCGCTCGACGGTGACGAGTTCCGGCTGAGCGCGGCGGTCCACGACTGGGCCACGCAGCGGGTCCGGGCCCGGACCGTCTCGGTCACCGAGGGCGGGGTCCGGATCTACCCGGTCGAACTGCGGTACGCGTGGCCGTCCGAGCTGGACCTGATGGCGCGCCTGGCCGGGATGACGCTGGTCAGCCGGCACGGCGGCTGGCGCGGGGAGCCGTTCACCGCGGGCAGTCCCACCCATGTCTCGGTCTGGCGGGTCGCCGGCGGCTGACCGCCGGAAAGAGCGGCGGGACGACGCGCCGCTCCCGGCGGATGGATCAGCGGCGGGAGGGCGGCATAGGTGAGCCCGGCCGGCGGTCCGACTCGTGTGACCGCCTGTCCAATGGGGAGACACCGCGGCCCTGGCCCTCCACGCCGCGTAGTCGCGGGCGGAGCGAACCCACGACCCGTCAGCCCCGTCCGTGACAGCCCGGTACGTCCACAGCCCGGCGACATACACCGCGAACGCGGTCAGCGCGTCCCCGTCCAGCGTCCAGCCGGCTCGCCCAGCCGCCCACGCCTGCGCGTCCGCCGGGCAACGGCCAGCGGCGACGAGCCGGATCACCATGAACGCCGGCCCGGAGACCATGCGCTACCTCGCCGGCACGTTCGGGATGGTGGCACCGAGCGGCTCGTCACCCACCTGATCGGCATGTGGGTCATCCGCGGGCACGGTATGTGGGCCGTCGAGGACCGCGGGACCGGCGAATTCCTGGGCCGTGCCGGTACCTACTTCGCCGACGGCTGGCCCGGAGTCAAGGTCGCGGTGTCGATCCGCCGGGACCGGTGGGGCCAGGGCCTGGGCACTGAGGCGATCACCGCGGCGCTGCGGTTCGGATTCGACCGGCTCGACGTCGACGAGCTGATCACGGCGACCCATCAGGAGAACACGGGCATGAACACGATCGCCCGCAGGCTCGGGATGAATTTCCGTGAGATCGCCGATGTCGGCCCGTGGCAGGCGAGCAACATCTACGCGATCAGCCGCGGGGACTGGGCAGCCGGTCAGTGAGCCATTCCGCGCAACGTGTCGGTGGCTGGGAGGGGTCATGTGAATGCCTACTACGCTCGACCCATGGAGTTCTCCGACCCCCAGGTGATCTTGTTCGTTTCCGACACCGAGCGTGCGGCCAGGTTCTATGAAGTCTTCGGCTTCCGTGAAACATTCCGTTCGCCTCAGGAGGATCCCGTCAAGATCGAGATGACGTTGGGAGGGTTCACTATTGGCCTGGCACTGCCACAACTCCTGGCGGAGAGTCACGGCCTGGAGCCTGTGACAGCGGGTCACCGGGCGTGCATCGCCATCTGGACAGACGACGTGGACGCCGCATATCGCTTGTCACTCAGCTCCGGGGCAACGGACAACCGCGCCCCCTACGCCTTCGGGGAAGGTCGGTTCAGGATCGCGTTCGTCGAGGACCCCGATGGCCATCCCGTGCAACTGGTACAGAAGACCGGCTGAGCCTGGCACCCGCACCGGCAGTAGGCGTCTGGGCGAGGCGGACCGTGGACGCCAACGGCCCTCGACCGTGGCGAACCTGGTAGCGGCGGCGTAGCCGCTAATCACACCGTTGCGCATCAGGAAACTCGTCTTGGTCGGCGGGGACTCCGGCCAGAACTGTGAGAGCACCAGGTGTTCGCGGGCCAGCTTCTCCTGAAGAGGCGCGTTCTCTTTGGGGTAGGACTTGAAAAGCCCCGTTCCGATGACGGCGACGGTACAGCCCCCCTCACGCAGGGCGGCTCTGTGCGCTGCCGTGTCGACGCCGCCGGCGAGACCACTGACGACCACGCGGCCCCGGCGGGCAAGCCCGGCGGCGATCTCCTCGGCACGGCGCAGTCCCTCCGCCGAGGCCGCCCGGGTACCGACCACGGCGACCCCGGCGGCGTCGTCCGGGCTCATGCTGCCCCGGAAGAAGAGGAAGGGGGGACGCTGGTGGACGGTGAGCAGCTGCGCGGGATAGTCCGCGTCAAGCAGCGTGACTATGTGAATGCCTTGCGCGTCCCACCCGAGCAGGGTCTCGCGCGCCGCGTCCAGGGCGCCGCTCATCCCATCCGGGAACCCGGCGAAGAGGTCGCCCTGGTCCGCGTTCGTGTCGGCTTCGAGCACCCGCAGCGCGCTGCCGGTCTCCTCGACCTCGTCGGCGACGAGCCCCCACTGACGGCGGCGGCCGCGGAGGAGCGTGAGCAGCGCCGCGTGCTCCGTCAGACGGTCCATGGCTGGCGACCCTGGCCGTGGACTCATCGGTACCCGAACCGGGGACCGCGGCTCCACACGGCACGAGACAGATCATGTGGTCTCCGTGGGCTCCCTGGATCACACGCCAAACCCGCCAAGGACCTTCTAGCCCGTCGAGCTAGCCCGTCGAGGCTTTTCCGAACATACGTTCGACGATGAAGCCTACCGCACGCCCGGCCCTCTCGGCCGCGGTGGTGGCCCGTCGGGGCCTGTCCCGTTCGGGGACTCCACGTGCCGCCCGCCTGCCCGGACCCACCAGGGCGTTCGCCGGCGCGGGGCTCGCTCGCATCCTCACTGTCATGTGATGACCGTCCCCGGCGATACGAGCACCCCCCGGCGGACGTCCCGGTGGACCGGCCGGTGGTGATCCGAGGGGATCGCGGTGATCACCCGCTGACTCCGGACGTCTCCGCCGCGGTCCGCGCCGTCGCCGCCGCCGACCCCGAGGCCACCCTGACCCTCACCCGCCACAACGAGGACGGCGGCGCCGAAGGGAGGTGGCCCTCGGGGGAGTGCGGCTCGGCTGGGTCCGCCGCGCCCACGGCCCCTGCGGCTGGCACCCCGTCAGCCTCGACCTCACCCGCAGCCAGCGACGAGTTCCGGACAACAGGCCGGTCTGCACAGACGTCACCGTGGGGCCGACGGAGGAAACCGCGCGGTCCATGGCCCTGCCCGCAACGCCGACAGCGAAGGAGGCCGTGAGATGGGCGAGGTCACCGCCACCGCCACGATGTCGCTCGACGGCTACATCGCCGGACCAGAAGAGAGCGGCTTCGACCTGCTGTTCCAGTGGTGCTAAAACGGCACCGTCGAGATCCCCTCCGCCAGCCCCGACGTGCCACCGTTCCACCTCTCCGCGGCGAGCGCGGAGCTGATCATGCAGGAGTGGGAGAACACCGGCGCGCTGCTCGTCGGCCGGCACCTCTACGACCTGACGAACGCCTGGGGCGGGCGCCATCCGATGGACGTGCCCACGGTCGTGCTCACCCACCGGCGCCCCGACGACCGCCCGCGGGACGACGAGAACTTCGTCTTCGTCACCGACGGCATCGAGGCCGCCGTGGCCAGGGCGAAGGAACTGGCCGGGGAAGGGAACGTCGGTGTCAACGCCGGGCAGATAGCCCGGCAGTGCCTGGAGGCCGGCCTGCTCGACCAGGTGGGCGGCGTACGGGGCCGAGACCGCCGCGGATCTCTCGTCCCGGTAGCGTCGTAGAACGGTGCCCGGCCCATGGGCGAGAACGTCACAATCACGCCCCGACCCGAGCAGCTCCACAGATCCAGGCTAGCTCCCGACTCCCAACTCCAGGCTCCCGGCACCCTCACCTCCGCTTTACCGCATGGACGGGATTTCTGGGACGATCCAGCCGTGAAACATCCCTGGTGGCACTACCTCGTGATGCTGGTTCTCGCCGGTTCGTTGCCACTGGTGACACCCGCCGTGGGTGCGGTGGTGAGCGACTTCTTGGGGACTGGCGACGAGGGGTACGCCGCCGGCGGACTCCTGGTAGGAATCGTCTACACGCATCTGTCCTACCGCCTCTGGCGACCAGCGCAGGCCGTCGCAGCGGACTGACCTCGAATGCGGTCGATCGGTGATAATGACGGTATGACCGACAGCGGCGGGGACGAGGCCCGCTCGGGACTCGCGGTCGAACTGGTCGCGGCCCTGGACGCGATGGACGGGGCCTGGGAGGGCTGGAACGCCGCGGACGACCGGACCCGCGAGCTGTACGCCACCTGGGTCGCGCAGGCCCGCCGGACGGCCCTGCGCCGAGACCGTGCGCTGACCGCCGCCTACCACGCCACCCAGGGGACACTGCGGCACGCGGTCCAGGGCGCCGACGGTACCGAGGTCGCCGGCGTGATCGCGGATGTCGTGGGCGCGGGCCTGGCCGGCAAGCTGTTCCGCATGCTCGCAAATCTGATCAACTGAGGCGGAGCGGCCTGCTTGTCTCTCGCCGGTCCCACCGGGGAACGCGCGTTGCTCACAGCCCTGGGCCGTGTCCGCGGCGACCCGACCTGCGCGGAAATCACCCGGATCCGTGAACATCTCCCGCAGGTCGCACCGGACACCGCGGAACCGACCAGTCCTCATGTACGGGTGGATGACCGGCAGGAGCTGCGAGAGGTCGCCGATGTCGGAGGAGCCGGGCGGGCCGGGACGTCGTCGGGTCACGGAACCGGTGGCGCGTGGTCACGGATAGATTTCTCCTGGCTTCCCACGGCGAAGGGACTGCGGCATGGCAGTGCAGCGGAGCTGGGACATCGTCACCGGGCCTGGCATCACGGCCCTCGGGATAGCCGCGGCCAGGTGCGTGGAGTCGTCGATGCCGGACGCGCTGATCGACGACCCGTTCGCCGCCGTGTTCGTCGGCGCGGTGGACTCGCCGGTCGCGTTTCCGCTGCGCTGGCCCGCCGAGGGCGAGCCGGTCAGCGACCGGCAGAAGCTGTCCCTGCACACCTCCCGCTACATCGGCGTGCGCGCGCGGTTCTACGACGACGTCCTCCGGGACGCGGTCCGCGGCGGTGCCGGTCAGGTCGTCCTGCTCGCCGCGGGTCTGGACACGCGGGCGTTCCGGCTGCCCTGGCCGGCCGACGTCACCCTCTACGAACTGGACCAGCCGCAGGTGCTCGCCTTCAAGGACGACGTGCTGCGCGCCGCGCAGGCTCAGGCACAGCCCGGCGTCCGGCGCGTCACGGTCGGCATCGACCTGCGCGAGGACTGGGCGGGCGCGCTCACCGCCGCCGGGTTCCGCCCCGACGTGCCGACCGTCTGGGTCGCGGAGGGACTGCTCGGCTACCTTCCCGCGGCCGCCGAGGAACACCTGCTGCGGCGGATCCACCGGCTGTCCGCCGGCGGCAGCAGCCTCGCGCTCGACCGCTTCGCCGATCTGGACCGCCTGGCCTCCGACGCCGAGACGCTGGAGCGGCTCGGCCGCCGCTCCGGCCTCGAAGCGCGGTCACTGTTCAACACCGAATCCCGTCCGCACCCGGGCCGGTGGCTACGCCCGAACGGCTGGACCGTCCACGAGGACGACGACACCACGGTCGCCCACCGTTACGGGCGTGACCTGGCCGACCCGTTCACCGGACAGCCCACTCGCCCCTGGCTCGACACCCGCTTCCTCACCGCCGAACTCAGCCCCACCTGACCCTCCCCGGACGTCCGCGGCACCGGCCGGAACCTCCAGGGCTGCCGGTGCGGCTGGAGTCCGTCCACGGCGCGGGCGGATGTCGCTACGCGTGCCCAACTTGCGACGAAACAGGCGTTTACCTACGCGCAATCGGGGACGGACACTCCACGCGAGGCGTACCTGCGTAAGGCGCGGACATGGGCGCTGGTCGCTGTGGCTCACGCACTGCTGATCGATGAGAGGGGGCTCGCGCGATGAACCGCACCCACGAGCTGAAGCCGTACAGCGACGAGACGATGCGCCGGCTCCATCGCCAGCGGAAGCTGCCGGGAAACTGCTTGACCGACCCTCTGCTGCACGGCCCGGCGATCGCCGCCTGGCAGGAATGGGAGCAGGCGGACCTGGTGAGCTTCGGCGAGGCCCCCGACCTGTACCCCCACGTTCCGAGCACGGTCCCGGCGGTCTGGCCGACCGCGACCGTGGGCCAGCCCTGGCCGGCGGAGGTCTACGAGAACTGCGGGATGGAGCCCCCCTGGGGGTGAGCGGTGACCGATTCCATCGTGGGCACGGTGACCTTCGGCTTCCCGCCCTCGGTCACCGTGCCCCGGTGACCGAGGGCGGCCGTGTGCACCCGGGTCACCGGGGCGATCGGATCGTCAAGGGTGTCCCGGTCGGTCAGGGGAGGGGGGCCGGGGTGGGGATGAGGGCGGCGAGGGCGGCGGGGGCGGTGAGGGGGAGCAGGTGGTTCTCGCCGGGGACGACGGTGGTGCGGGCGTCGGGGAGCATCGCGGCGAGGTGCTCGACGAGGTGGTGGGTGAACGGTGGGCTCGCGCCGCCGGCGACGAGGTGGACCGGCTGCTCGATCCGGCGCTCCAGCTCCTCGTCGAAGTGCCAGGCGACGAGCGCGGGGATCTCGCCGGCGAAGGTGTAGCCGCAGTCGCGTTCGGCACGTTCCAGGCCGGCGCGGCCGAGGGCGGACTCGATCACCGCCCGGTGGTGCGGTCCGCAGACCGCGGTCAGGAAGGTGTCGAAGGCGGTGCGCAGGTCGCCCTGGGCGGCGGCACCCATCGCCGCGCCGAGGGCGGGGCCGATCGCTGCGGCGGCCGGCGCCCGGTCCGCCGGCGGCAGGAGCGGGTCGATCAGCGGCGGTTCGATCAGGACGAGGTCGCCGACCAGCTCCGGGTGGTCGAGGGCCAGCTGCAGCGCGAAGACGCAACCGGAGGAGTGCGCGAGGACCTTGGCCCGCTCGATCCCGAGACGGCGCAGCAGGTCCGCGCACTCGGCGGCGTGGTCGGCGACCGACAGCGGCTCGGCGGGGGCGGGGTCGGCGTAACCGGTGCGGGTGACGCTGATGCGGCGCAGGCCGGCGACGGCCGGCTCGCGCTCGAACGGGACGAACCAGTCGGCGAAGACCGCCGCGTGGATCAGGACGAGCGGCTCGCCGTCGCCGCCGGAGTCGGTGTGTCGCATGAGGATTCTCCTTCTCGGTCCGTGCTCGGTCTCGGTCTCGGGCTCGGCTTGTGGTCGGTCGGGCTCAGTGCGGTCGGTCGGTCTGTGGTCGGTCAGTCGGCGTAGAGGCGGATCTCGATGCCGTCGGGGTCGTGGAGGCCGACGAGGACGGTGCCGCCGTGGTGGCCGGTGACGAGGCCGCCGTGCTTCTGGTCGAGGGCGGTCAGGTGGTCCACCCAGGCGTGGACGCCGTCGCGGGTCGGGACGCCGAGCGCGACGAGGTCGAAGCCGGCCAGGGCGGCGGCGCGCTCGGGGTCGTGGCGCAGTGCGATCTGGGTGCTGCCGTCGGGGGCTCCCAGGGCGACGCCGCGCAGTTCGCCGTCCTCGGTGAACTCGATCGCCACCCGCAGGCCGAGTACCCGCTGGTACCACTCGCTGCTGGCGCGGACGTCGCTGACCGGGATCTTCACGTGGTGGATCGGTGCGAGGTCGGGCACGACCCCTCCTTTCACTAGAGCCGACTCTAGCGAGTCATTGGAGTAGTCTCTAGCGAGTGGGTGATGCCGTCAAGGACACGCCGAGTCGGGTCAAGGACAAGCCGAGCCGGGCCGAGAAGACCAGGCTGACCAGGCGGCGGATCGTCGCCGCGGCGGCCGAGCTGTTCCTCGACCAGGGCTACGGCGCGACGACGCTCGACCAGGTCGCGGCACGCGCGGGCGTCGCCGTGCAGACCGTCTACTTCCACTTCGGGAACAAGGCGACCCTGCTCAAGGAGGCCCTCGACGTGGCCGCCGTCGGCGACGACGAGCCGGTCGCGCTCCTCAACCGGCCCTGGCTGGAGGAGCTGACCGCCGAGCCCGACCCGGTCCGGGTGATCGAGCTCTGGACGCACGGCGGCCGCGAGATCATGGAGCGGGTGGCGCCGCTGCTCGCCGTCGTGCGCGGCACCGTCGGCACCGATCCCGATCTCGCCGCGCAGTGGGACGTCAACGAGGGCCAGCGCCGCGTCGCGTTCCGCGCCCTCGCCGACCTGCTCGCCGACCGCGCGGCGCTGCGCCCCGGGCTCACCGTCGAGGGCGCCGCCGACCTCGCCTTCCTCATCACCAGCGCCGAGAACTACGTAGTCGCCACGACCACCCTCGGCTGGTCCCCGCAACACTGGCAGAGCATCACCGCCACGCTGCTCGTCCAGGCACTGCTCGGCGCGACCGCCTAGCGGCGCGGGGCGGGTGTCACCGCGCATGACGTCGGTCGAGCTACCTGACTGAACGGCGCGACGGCGTGGCTCGCGGCGCAGGGCGGCCGGGCGACGCCGGCGGCAGACGGTGCGGTCTCCGATCTTCCGACCCGCCTTGCCTATGCCCATTACTTGACTATGCCAGGTACCCGGCTTAGCTTTGCTCCATGGCGCCGACACATGATCCCCAGCTCCTCAAGGGCGTCCTGTCGCTGCTGCTGCTACGGCTGCTCGCCGAGCGCGAGTCCTACGGCTACGAGGTCGTCCAGCGGCTGCACGCGCTCGGGCTGTCGGACATCAGCGAGGGCAGCGTGTATCCGGCGCTGGCACGCCTGGAACGCGAGGGCCGGGTGGAGGCGCGCCTGGTCGCCTCCCGATCCGGCCCGGCCCGCAAGTACTACCGACCGACCGCGGCCGGTGTCCAGGCCCTGGCCGAAGGCACCGCGAGTTGGCTGTCGCTGGCCGCGGTGGTCCATCCCGTGCTTGTCCGACGCCTCCCCGACCCGCCCACCTCACCGGAGGACACCTGACATGGCCACGTCACGGAGAACTCTCGACCGGCTCCACATCGAACGCGCCGTGTGGACGATGGACGCCCGGTTGCAGGACCTGCCGCGCCGATCCCGGATCGCCAGGCGGCGGGAACTGCGCGACAACCTGCGGGCCGCGGCCGAGGACGTCGGGGGCCGCCAGGCCGTCCGCCAGCTCGGTGATCTGCGCGTCCTCGCCGCCGGCTATCTCACCGCCGAGTACGGCGAGTTGTCACGGCGGCCGTCCTGGGCGGCCGCGGCCCTCGCCCTTCTCCTCGTCGACGCTGTCATGACGGTGCTCGAACACGTCGCAAGAACCGCCTTCGACGCCGGGATCACCGCGACCGCCCCGCGCATCTCCGGCACCTTCCACTGGACCGGGGTCCCCTACCTGATCAGCGACGAGACGTTCACCTATCTCAACGGAACGTACACATCCGTCGGTGGCGCCTGGACTCCGCTGGTCTACGTGCTCATGTTCGCCGGGGCTTTCGTCGGCGGACGGATGTGGCGGCTGATATCCGCCCGGCTGCGGCAGCGCCGCCAGACCCGGCTGGCCGTCACCGAAGAGAAAAGTGGCAGCCGGGCATAACATCCCGGACCGGAGAAAGTCACGACGAACATGAACAGACGAAGAAGAACCACGGTAGCCCTGTCACCGCGGGCCGCCGGCCGACCTGGGCTTCCTGGGCTTCCTGGGCCGGTCATACGGCGAAACCATTGGAGATGGCAGTGAAATCTCAGGTGTTCCGCGAGTTCGTCACCGACATGTGGCGCCGTTCATCGGACGTGCACGGCCCGCACCGGACATATCGGCTGAGGCCCGCGGGGACGCTCCTCCCAGTCGCGGCTTTCTTCGTGATCGTGATTCTGGTTTCGTCCCCGCTGACGGGGGCCGCCCCAGCCCTGGCCGGCACGGCGGCGCGTGGGGTCCCCGAGCCGGGCACGTCGGCGGGGATCGACCCCGAGCTGCGCACGCTGCTGAGCGAGGTCATCGCCGCCGGCGTCCCCGGCGCGGTGGTCCGGGTACAGGACCACGGCCGGGTCCGCCAGGCCGCCGCGGGCGTCGCGGACCTGGCCACGGGTGCGCCGTTGCGACCGCAGGCCCGGATGCGGATGGGCAGCATCACGAAGACGTTCGTGGCCACCGTGGTACTCCAACTCGTCGAGGAGGGACGCCTCGCCCTCGACCGGCCCGTGGAACGCTGGTTGCCGGGCCTGCTGCACCACGGAGACGCGATCACCGTCCGGCAGCTGCTCAACCACACCAGCGGCCTGTTCGACTACACAGCCGACCCCGGTCTGCTGGCCGGCGTCGTCCACAACCGGGTCTTCGACCCGGCGGAACTCGTGGCCATCGCCGAAACCCACCCGGGTGCGTTCGCCCCCGGTACCGCCTGGGCGTACTCCAACACCAACTACATCGTCGCCGGACTGCTCGTCGAGTCGGTCACCCACCATCCGCTGGGCGAGGAACTCCGCCGACGGATCTTCACACCACTGCGCCTGGCCGACACGTCCTTCCCCGCCGTCACCGGGGACCTGCCCGGCTATTACGCCCACGGATACGTCCCGCCTGACCTCGTTCCCACCGCCGACGGCAGGCCGTTCGACGTGACCGGGCTCAACCCGTCGCACGCCTGGGCGGCCGGCGCCATCGTCTCCAACGCCCAGGACGTGTCCCACTTCTACCGTTCCCTGCTGGGCGGCGAGTTGCTCAGCGCTCGGATGCTCCGGCAGATGACGACCACCATCGTGGAGGATCCCACCGACCCGGCCTTCCGCTACGGCCTCGGGATCGAACGGGTCCAGGACCGCTGCGGAGTGAACTGGGGCCACAGCGGCGCCGTCTTCGGATACGAGACCATGGCGTTCTGGAACGAGGACACCGCCCGCACGGTCGTCCTGGCCAGCACGATCCACCCCGCCCCCGCGGCCGCCACGGCCGTGCTCGCGACGGCAGCCGACCACGCGCTGTGCGGGATATAGGAGCGAAACAGCGGCCCGAGGGCCTCGCGCCCGGCGCACCGCGCGGCGTCGACGCTCGGGTTTGCCGCCGCTCAGCGTGCCGCCGGACGGCCGATCGTGTCGAGGAGTCCGGAGGCCGTCGTGCGGTCCCAGGTTCGGGCGCGTTCGACCCAGCGGTCGTAGGTGGCGGGCTGGTTGCCGGGCCAGCGTTCGGCGAGGCCCGCGGCCATCGGCCGGCCCTCTCGCCAGGCCCGGCGCATCACCGCGCAGCGGTCGAGCCAGGTGGCGTCGACCGGACGCAGGCGGCCCGCGCCGCGCAGTCGTTCCCGGGCGGCGGCGATCTCGGGATCGTCGTCCCCCGGCGGGGTGGGCCCCTCGGGGCGCGCGCGGATCCGGCCCCGGGCCCGGGCCTCGGCTTCGACCAGACGCACGAGGCGGGAGGTGACGGCCGCACCGGGGCTGGCGGCCGCCATGGTCAGGGCGGTGCACAGCCACCGGCCTGCCTGCGGGCGCCAGGTGGTGTCGATCTGCCAACGGTGTCCGGTGTCCGGGTCGGTCCAGACGAAGCTGTCACGCTCGCGCGCGGGTTCGCCGGTCATCCCCGCAGCGGCTCCGCGCTGGGGTGGTGGCTGCGCAGGGCGTGCAGCACCGGGGTGAGTTCGCTGATCTCCTGGGCGTATTCCAGTTTCCGCGCCCAGCGCTCGGGCAGGGCGGCGGCCCCGTCGCGGGCGCCGAGCAGGCCGCCGGTGATGGCACCGGTGGTGTCGGCGTCGTCGCCGCGGTTGACGACCGCGACGAGAAGCTCCTCCAGCGTGCCGGGCTGCTGGAGCGCCCAGACGGCCACGGCGAGGGAGTGCACGACGTAGCCCGTGGTGGGCAGGTCGACCAGGGATGTCGCAGCGGAGGTGGCGAGGGCGGCGTCGACCTCGGCGGCGCGGACCGGGGGAGTGGTCCCACGTCCCGCGTGGAGGGCTTCGGGGACGGGCGCGCCCTCGACGAGGGCGGAGACGATCGCGGTGTAGGCGACACAGGCGTGCACGCAGCGGGGGTCGGCGTGGGTGACGGCGCTGATCTCGGCGGCCTCACGGGCGCACAGCTCCGGGTGGGCGCGGGCCAGCCCGGTGGGCAGGGCGCGCATGAGGCTGCCGTTGCCGGCGCCGCCGCCTCCCGCCGCGGCGGTCGCCGCGGCACCCGCGGCCAGCGGCTCCTCGCCGTCGGCGATACGCCGCAGGGAGGCGGCGGTCATGCCGCCGATGTCCCGGGGGCGCCCCTCGTACCAGCGCAGGAAGTGCTCGGTCACCGCGCCGAGCCGGTAGCCGCCGGCGTAGGCGCGGGCCACCGCGATGGTCAGGTCGGTGTCGTCGGTGCCCTGCCCGGGACGCCACCCGAACGCCCCTCCGCCAATGATCTCGGAATGGACGCCGTGGCGGCGGGTGATCTCGGCGGGGCCCATGAATTCCAGGGTGGCGCCGAGCGCGTCGCCGGCGGCCAGTCCCAGCAGCGCGCCGTGGATGCGCTGCCGGGAGGCCGGTGTCGTCATGGTGGGCCCTTCTGTCGGAGCACACGGCCCTTCGGCGCCGAGCATCTCCGGCAGGCCGCTTTCAGACCGGTCAGGGGCGTGGCGTCCGCCCTCGTCGTGCCGAGGGCGCGTTGGGCCAGGAGGCAGGTCGCCGTCACCATGCCCATCACCCTTCTGTGGGGATAATGACATAATCACCACGCAATGGGACGGTGGTCAACCCCCGGGACCGCGGACCGCGACCCGCGTACGGCCAACACGGCGGCGGTCGCGCGGTCGGCCGTAGGGGGTCGGGACTGGCAGAGTCGTGTATTCGCGGGTCGAACCCGACTGGTCGCCTCCGTGTGCGGTCGCTGCCGTCGAAACCTGGTGCGAATCGGGCGTCGGCGGCAGCCGGCGCTCCTACCCCTGATGGGATGACCGGATGCGCAGAGCTGCCCCCCTTCTTCCAGCTTTCGTCTCGCTTCTGCTGCTCACGGCATGCGGATCCGTATCCGGGGGCCCGACCGTGGCCCGGACCTCCGTCACCGTCCCGCCCGTGGACGGCGTCCGGATCACCTCGAAGACCGTCTTCTCCGGCAGGCTCCCCCCGTGCCCCGACGACTACTCCGCTCCCCTCCCCACCGACGGCCCCGAGATCTCGGCCACCTACGAGGTCGCCAACGAGGAAACCGAGGCGTTCACGTACACGATCCTGTTCTACTTCCTCGCGGAAACCGGCGAGTTCGTGGACGGCAGATACGAGACCGTGCACTCGGTCGGCCCCGGCGCGACCGTGCGCGGCACGGTCCGGCTGGGGGTGCCCGACCCCGAAGAGTGCCCGGTGACCCGCGTCAGGGTCGCCGAGGTGACCAGGGTGCCTGCCGCCGAGGCGCCGCCCGCTCCCGGCGAGTGCCCGCCCTCCGGCCTGCGCCTCACTGTCGATGACGGCACATCCGCGACGGGGCTGCACGTACGGGGTCTACGCCTGGAGAACTGCGGGACGCGCGACTACGCACTCGACGGCTACCCGCTCCTGGAGCCGCTGGACAAGGACCGGTCACTCGTCGAAGGTGTCCAGATCCTGCACGGGAGCGGCGGCGTCAGCACCTCGGCACCGGGATTCGACGAGCCAGCCCGTCCGCTGGTCCTGAAACCGGGCGAGAGCGCCATCTCGGGCCTCATGTGGCGCAGCGCCGCCGGCAGAGTCACCTACGTCAGGGTGCGGGCCCAGCGGGGCGCCGATCCGGTGACCCTGACGCTCCACCTCGACCTCGGCACCACCGGGAAGCTCGCCGTCCGCGCCTGGACGCGCCCGCCGAAATAGGGCCCCGGCTCCGGCCTTGTCGCCCTAACCCTCTTCGTGCGAATGCTCGCCTGCCACCGTCGAGAGCCCGTACCGGATCCGGCCGTCACCGACATTCACTGGTATGTGGCCACCGCACGCACCTGGCAGGAGAAATCGAACCGTTCGTGGGTGCTCGGTGCCGCCGGTTTCGCGTCGGCGACGCTGTGGGTCCTGGAAACGAACACCCGCGCGATCCGGTTCTACACCCGTCTGGGCTGGCAGCCGGACGGTGCCGTCAGGGATGAGGTCGTGGGTGGTGCCGCGATCCGTGACGTGGGGTACCGGCGGGAGCTCAGGGCACAAGGATGATCAGCTCGGGTCGTCGTGGTCCGTCAGAAGATCCCAGACCAGCTCGAGGGCCTGGCTGGTCGAATCAGGTTGATCCGATTCCAGGCGATGCGCGATAAGGCGAGCACGGTGCGCACGTTTCGGCGCGACCTTTTCCATCGCCCGCAGCAGGGACCCGCGGGTGTTCAGCGCGGGCAGAACCGCGGCCCACTCACCCAGCGGGCCGGCCAGCGGGCCGCTGATCCTCGGCCATCGGAGGCGGACCTCGTCGTTGAGGTCCGGTAGCCTCTCGATTCCGAGCCAGGTCGGATCGAAAGCCCCGAAATGAACCTGCCCCACCCGTGCCACCACCACGGCCCCCAGACACATCGGGCACGGGTGCAGGGTCGTGTGGAGAACAGCGTCGCGAGCGCGCTCCTTGTCGGGAGGAAGCGCGGCCAGGACCTCCATCTCGGCGTGGGCGAGCAAGCGAGGAGACGTAGCGGAGAAACGCCGGTTCCGGCCATGAGCGAGGACGCGGCCCGCACTGTCAGTCAGTATCGCGCCGACTCCGACACCGCCTCCGCGATACGACTCCCACGCCAGCTCCAACGCTTCGCGCCATGGTTCTTCCAGTGAAATCCAGGCCTCGTCAGCCTTCTCCCACCGACGCAGCGTCATGTCACGGCCTCCCAGCGACCGGGCATCGTTGATCGGGGCATCCCGGCGGTTAACATTCGCACGGTCCGGTTGTCTCGGTCACGGTGGGTGTGCCGGCCACACTTCTGGGTGCGGTGGGAAGCTCGACCACGCCGACGACATCGTGGCGGCGGCCCGCGTCCTGAGGGCGGAGCGGCCCGGCCTGCTCGGCGGGCCGCAACGCGAGTTGACCCGATCGCTTGGGCTCGCCGGGATCGTTGTCGTCGGTCGTTCCAACAATGTGGGCAAACCAGCGATATCACTGGGTTACGAGCGCCAGACCACCGTCGAGTCCGTCGACGGGTGGGCAGACCGGACCATCGGGATCGGGCGCCATACGCGCTGGGCCGATGTCCTGATCGTCGCGGCCGGCAAGGTTGGGTTGATCAAAGCCGAACACGTCGGCGAGAACGCCGTAGTCATCGACGTCGGGATCAACCCGCAGACCGGCGTCGACGGACGGGTGCACATGGTCGGCGACGTCGACTACGCTTCCCTCGCGCCCCGGGTCCGCGCCATCACCCCGGTTCCCGGCGGGGTGGGCCCAGTGACCGACGTGTGGCTGCTACACAACACAGTGCTCGCCGCACGGGTCCTCGCCGGCCGTCCGGTCGTCGACGGACGACGGATTTGTCCTTCTCGACCCGACCGAATCGCTCCTGGAGGCATGATGACTGCGCCCGTCGGCGCCCAGCACGGCGTCCTGCTGCTGTCCTGCCCGGACGCCCCGGGCATCGTGCACGCGGTCACCGGGCTGCTGGCGGGGGAGGAGTGCACGATCGTGCAGAGCCAGCAGTTCGGGAGTGCGACCAGCGACGCCTTCTTCATGCGTGTGGAGTTCGCGCACGTCGACGGCTCCCCGCTGGACCTCGACATTCTCAGCCAGGAGATGCGGGTCCTCGCCGACAAGTTCGACATGATCTGGCAGCTGACCGACACCGCACGGCGTCTGCGCGCCGTCATCATGGTGAGCAGGTTCGCTCACTGCCTCAACGACCTGTTGTTCCGCAACTCCATCGGCGAGCTGAACCTCGACGTCGTCGCGGTCGTGTCCAACCACCCCGACCTCGGCCGCATCGCCGACAGTTTCGGCGTGCCGTTCCGGCACATCCCGCTGACGAAGGACACCAAGCCGCAGGCCGAGGCCGCCCTACTGGACCTCATCGGCGAGGAGCGTGTCGATCTCGTCGTCCTGGCCCGTTACATGCAGATCCTCTCGGACGACCTGTGCAAGCGGCTCGAGGGCCGGGCGATCAACATCCACCACTCGATGCTGCCGAGCTTCAAGGGCGCCAAGCCCTACCACCAGGCACACGCACGAGGGGTCAAGTTCATCGGGGCGACCGCGCACTACGTGACAGCCGACCTTGACGAGGGCCCGATCATCGAGCAGGAGGTCATCCGCGTCGACCACTCGCTCGGCCCCGACCAGCTCGCGGCCTGTGGCCGGGAGGCCGAGAGCCGCGCGTTGGCCCGCGCTGTGCGCTGGCACAGCGAGAACCGGATCGCGGTCATCGGGAACCGGACAGTCGTCTTCCCGTGAACACACACGACACGGTAGCCGGCGGCCTTGCCCGGGAACCGATCGGACGGTTCCGGGATGCCGGAAAAGACCGACTTTTCGTCTTGTTGACGCCGTCAACCGGTAACGGACAGGTCTGGGCTCTCCTCCCGACAGAAGGCTCAGCCCAGCGACGGCGCGTGGTTCAGGATCTCCTCGAAACGGTTCCGGAGCAGCGCGGACGGCTCCACTCCGAGCTCCCGGGACAACCGCTCACGGACATCGTTGTAGGTCAGGATGGCCTCCGCCTGCCGGCCGCACCGGTAGAGCGCGAGCATCAGCAGGTCGATGATCCGTTCGTGCCACGGGTGCGCGAAACTCACCCGCCGCAGCTCTCCGACGACGTACGCCGGATCCCGATGCTCGACGCTGAACCGCAGACCGTCCTCGACGGCTGCCAGGTACTCCTCCTCGAGCTGCAGCACGGTGCCACGGCAGAGCGGGCCGGCGGTGATGTTCTGCAGCGGAGCCCCCCGCCACAGCCCCAGCGACTCCTGCAGGATGGCGTGGGCCCGCTCGGGGTCGGTGCCGCGCGTGACCCGGGCCCGGGCGACACCGGCGCGGAACGCGGTCAGGTCGAGATCGTCCGCGTCGACGTCGAGCAGGTAGCCGGGCGCGCGGGTCAGCAGCGCGGGAGGCCGTCCTCCGCCGATCTTCCTCAGTGCCCTGCGTAACCGGGAGACGGTGGCATGCAGCGAGTTCTCGACGGTGGCCGGTGGGTTCTCACCCCACAGCTCGGCGTGGAGCAGCTCGGCGGGCACCGGACGTCCGCCGCTGACCAGGAGTGTCGCCAGCAGCAGCCGCTGGCGGGCCCCGGGAATCCGGTGTGCCCTGCCACCGGCCTCGACCTCCACGGACCCGAGCACCCTGAACTTCACCTGAGGCTTCTCCTGCCGCGCGACACCCTCGAAGCGGAAACACATCGGCCCCTGGCGCATCGTCGGCCACTGCGCACCGCGGTCGTCCGCACCGCGCGGCACCCGGCCGCCACATGGCCAGCATAAGACGGCCGTCCTCGCACCCATGCCACATTCTGAAAACCCTTTCCGGGCTTGTTAGTTTCCTCACGGTGCACAAAAAGGTCGAGACGGATCTCTGGATATCTGGCCGGCCGGGATCCTCTTGCCCGACGAAGACGTTCCCGGGGCCCCGGTAACCTCGCCCGGTATCGGGTGTGGATGGCGCACAACCTTCCGAGTTTATTCGCCGCGCGCTTTGCGGTCTCGTCAGCCGCGGGTCAGCGTTCTGTCAGGGCGCGAAAGCATCGTTGTTTCCAGCCGCGGCCCCGGGACTTCTCCTCGTGGACGCCGCCGCCCCCGGGCAGCGGCCGTCCGAGACGTCGCCGTCCCGGCGGGCACGGCCCCCGCGCCAGGCGGCGCACCCCACCGGAGGAGGAGCGATGACGACATCGATCACCGGAACGAGCCCGGGAGGCGGCCCGACCTCGGCGCGCCGGCGCAGACAGTTCGAGGTGAGCGGCACCCCGGACCTGGAGGCGGTGACCCGGACCCTCACCCTCGCCTTCACCGCCGATCCGATCCTCGACTGGACGATCCCGCGCGGGTCGGCCGAGCGCGACCGGTGGCTCGCGGGCTTCTTCGGGACCGTCACCGGGATGCTGCTCGACCATCGGGGGCTTGTCGGCTTCACACCGGGTTACTCGGCGCTGCTGGTCTGGTCCCCGCCCGGGGAGCCGGTACTGGACGACGTCGAGCAGGCCCGCTTCGACGAGCGCCTGGCCGCGGCCTGCGGACCCCACGGCGAGCGGGCGGTGGCCCTGATGCGTGCCCTCGACGAGCACTACCCGACGGACCTGCCGCCGCACTTCCACATGATGTTCGCCGCGACCCGCCCCGAGCCGGGCGCCAGCGGCAGCGGCGTCCTGCTCGTGCACACGCTGCTGCGCACGGAGCACCTGGGCGGCCACGGGATCTACGCGGAGGCGTCCAGCCCGCGCAACCGGGACCTGTGGCGGGAAATGGACATGCGCCCCGTCGGCGACGAGATCACCCTGCCCGACGGCGGCCCGTCCCTCTACCCGCTCTGGCGGGACGCGCCGGCCCCCCGGGCGTGACCTCGTCAGCCGAAGGAGCAGACATGACGGGACCGGCGAAGACCGATCCCAGCGACATTCCGTTCGGGCCGGCGGACACCCCCTGGCAGAAGGCGTTCAGTGGCCTGCGCACGCTTGACGGCATGCCCACGGTGACGCCGCCGAGCAGCGATCCCCGAGAGATCTACGACGACGTCCCCGGGATCGCCTACGCCGGGTTCCAGCTGCCGGCCTGTGGTCTCACCGTGGAGCAGTACACCGCGGCGGAGTCCCTGTTGCGGGCCCACCTGCAGCGGCAGTGCCGGAACTCGGTGGGATTCCAGCTGAACGGCGACCTCGACTACCAGCACCGGCTGGCGCCGTACCTGGACCTGCCCGTCAACAACGCGGGTGACCCCTACCGGACGGGTTCGGTCACGCACAACACCAAGATCCTCGAACGGGCGGTCCTCGACTACTTCGCGTCCCTGTGGAACGCCCGCTGGCCGCATCGCGACGACGATCCCGAGTCGTACTGGGGCTACACGCTGACCATGGGCGCGAGCGAGGGGAACCTGTACGCGCTGTGGAACGCGCGGGAATACCTGTCCGGAAACCCGCTGCTGCACCCGACCCCGGGCCCGCCCGTCCCGGGAACCGCCCGGAACACCCCGGCCGCCGCCCACCGCGAACAGGACTCCGACGCCTTCCACCCGGTCGTCCTCTTCTCCGAGGACACCCATTACTCGGTGACGAAGGCGACCCGGCTACTGGGCCTCGACACCATGCGGTCCCTCGGCGAGCGGCGTTTCCCCGGTGAGAACCCGCTGGGGCCCGGAATTCCCTGGCCGGCGGCGGTGCCCTCGGCCGGTGGCGGGGAGGGAGACCCGGGCGGGGACGGGGACGGGGACGGCACGGTCGACGTCGACCGGCTCGCGGTGATCGTGCGGTTCTTCGCCTCCCGCGGATTCCCCGTCATCGTCAACCTGAACTACGGCTCGGCGTTCAAAGGCGCCTACGACGACGTCGCGGCCGCCGCCCGGGTGGTGCACGACATCTGCGCGGAGTACGGCCTCGACGAACGCCACGTCGACCACGGCGACCACGGCGACCACGGCGGCCACGGCGGGCCCGACAGGCCCGGCGGGTCCGGCCCCACGGACGTCCGGACCGGCTACTGGTTGCACGTGGACGGCGCCCTCGGCGCCGGGTACGCGCCCTACCTGCGGATGGCCCACCAGGCCGGGCTGGTGGCGGCGGCCCCGCCGCTGTTCGACTTCCGGCTTCCGCAGGTCCACTCGATCACGACCAGCGGCCACAAGTGGCTGGGCGCGCCCTGGCCGTGCGGCGTCTACCTGACCCGGACCAGGCTGCGGATGCTCCCGCCGGCGGACTCGGAGTACATCGGCTCCGCGGACACCACGTTCGGCGGATCACGCAACGGCTTCTCACCGCTCGTCATGTGGGACCAGCTCGCCCGCCGTTCCTACGACGACCAGATCCGCGCGGCTGTCGAGTGCGACCGCCTCGCCGGCTACGCCCATGACCGGCTGCGGGACCTCCAGGCGGAGTCGGGGCGGGACCTGTGGGTGGCCCGCAGCCCGTGCTCCCTCGCGGTCCGCTTCCGCCGGCCCAGCGCCTCGATCGTCACCCGCTACTCGCTGTCGTGCGAGACGACGCGCGTGGCCGGGCTGGCGCGGCCGTACGCCCACCTGTACGCCATGCGGCACGTGACCCGGGACCTGATAGACGCGCTGATCCGTGACCTCGCCGCGCCCGGGGCCTTTCCACCCGAGTCGACAACCGCGTAGTCGCACGTGGTCGCCGCGAAAGAAATCCTTCACAGAACAGGGAGAACGGCAGTGACACAGGCTGACAGCGAAATCATGCGCCCGGTGACCGAGCTGCTGGGGCGGTTCACCGACTCCACGGAGGCGATCGACTGGGACCGGGACCTCGTCGAGGCGGGAGTCCTCGACTCCCTGACCATGGTCGAGTTCCTGCTGTTGCTGGAGGAGATCACCGGAGTTCCCGTCGACCTGAACACCACGGATCGCGAGCACCTCCAGACCCTCAACGGCATCAGCGCGCTGCTCGACCGGGCGCGGGCCCGGGACCTTCCCGAACACTGATCTGACGGCTCCCTTCCGGGCCAGGTCGCCGGCGCTCTGGTCACCCTCTCTTACGTGCCGTGGAGGGGGTCCAGGCGCCGGCGTCCGTGCGTCGCCCGACCGAAACGCGCGCCGTCGATGGCGGGTCCGCCACGCTGCCTGACGGGACGGGCCGGGATCTCCGCCAGGCCGCACCGGGCCGGCGCCGTCGCGGTCGGATCCATCCGGCGGTGTGCCCACAGGCCGCCGGACCCGACCCACACCGCGACCTTGGCCCTCGTAGCCGACTGTCGATAGCGTCTGGCTGTGCTCGACTGGGACCACAACGCCTACTACCACCGGCTGCTGCTGCGCCAGCTGCCGCAGCCCTCTCGACGGGTGTTGGATGTCGGCTGCGGCGCCGGAGCGTTCGCGGCCCGGCTCGCCCAGCGCAGTGAACGGGTCGACGCCGTCGACCGCTCCCCGGCGATGATCGAGGAGGCGAGGCGCCGCACCCCCCACAACGTGACCTGCGTTCTCGCTGACGTGCTGGCCGATTCGCTGCCGGCCAGGGAGTACGACGCGATCTTCTCGATCAGCGCGCTGCACCACATGCCCCTGCCGGACGCGCTTGCGGTGCTCGGGGCCGCCCTGCGACCCGGAGGGATCCTCGCCGCCGTCGTCCTGCCCCGGACGGACGTGCTCCGGGAATTTCCCGTCGAGATCGTCGCGGCGGTCGGACATCGCCTGCTCGGCGCGCTGTTTCGCATGAAAGGACTGCTGGGCGGCGGTAGCTGGTTCGCGAAGGACCCCGCACACGCGAGCATGCCCGTGGTCATGGATCCGCCGCTGACCACCCGAGAGGCCGCGCGCCAGGCCGCCGCCGTACTGCCCGGGGCGCGCGTGCGACGGCTCCTCTTCTGGCGTTACCTTCTGATCTGGCAGAAGCCGATCAGCCCGGAAACCCGGTAGCCGTAATCGTGACTCGATCGATTCCTCGGCTCAGCTGGGCCGGCGGGCCTCGATGAGGAACCGCGTCGCGTGCGCGACGAAGGACCCGTCGGCCTGGATACGGTCGTGCAGGGCCCTGAGCTGCGGGCGATACCGGGCGACGGTGAATCCCGGGACCATCCAGATCACCTTCCGCAGAAAGTAGATCACCGCCCCCACGTCGAAGAACTCGGTGCGCAGCGACTCCATCCGCAGGTCGACGACCTCCAGCCCGGCGGACCCGGCCTGGGCCCTGGCCCGGTCGGGGTGGCGCCGACCTCGCACTTCCGGCGGCTGCGGCCCGAGAAAATACTCGGCCAGCTCGAACACACTGCCCGGACCGACCTGCTGGGAGAAGTACACCCCGCCCGGGCGCAGCACCCGGGCGATCTCCATCCACGCGGTGGCCACCGGATGCCGGCTGACCACCAGGTCGAAGGCGTCGTCGGCGAAGGGGAACACGTCACCGGCGGCCACGACCGACACCCCCCGGGGGCGCAGCAGGGCGGCGGCGTGGGCGATGTTCGGCGGCCAGGACTCGGTCGCCACCGTCCCCGCCGGCAACTTCGACACCCCAGCGAGAATCTCCCCACCACCGGTCTGGACGTCCAGCGCGACCGACGCCGACGCCATCCGCTCGCCCATCAACCGGGCATAGCCCCAGGACGGACGCTCCTCGGTCGCCCGGCCCTCCAGCCACGAAAATCCCCAGCCGCCCACCGGCGCCGACTCCGCCTCGGCGACCAGCTCCTCGAACGCGCGCGGCATGCCCCGATCCTCGCAGGACGTCGACAACTCGCGCAGGTGGTCAGGATTTCCACGGTGCTGCCCGGGTGACTCCCGCGACGACAGCCGAAGCGGGGCACACCGGTCCTGCACTGACCGTGGTTACCGGGAGACACCGCGCGGCCCGCGCCTATGATGATCGGCCATGGTCGAGTCCGCTCCGAGCTATCTGGCGAGCGTCGCGGCGGCGTACGACGGTGTGGCCGAGGTGTACGCCGAACTGTTCGCCGACGTGCTCGACCGCCAGCCGTTGGAGCGTGCGCTGCTGGGCGCGTTCGCCGACCTCGTGCGCGACCTGCCCGGCCCGGTCGCGGACCTCGGCTGCGGGCCCGGCTATGCGACGGCCTACCTGCACGGGGTGGGGCTGGACGTGTTCGGGGTGGACCTGTCACCGGAAATGGTCACCCTGGCCCGGCGCGCCCATCCGGGGCTGCGGTTCGAGGTCGGCACGATGACCGCCCTGGACCTGCCGGACCGTGCGCTGCGCGGTGCCCTGTGCCGCTACTCGCTCATCCACACCCCACCCGCCGACCTCCCCGCCGCCCTCGCCGAGATCCACCGGGTCCTGGCACCCGGCGGGCACCTGCTCCTCGGCTTCCTGGCCACCGACGAGCCCACGGCCGGCGTGCACGCCTACGACCATCGGGTCACCGGCGCCTACCGCTGGCCCCCCGACTACCTCGCCGAACTGGCACGCCACGCCGGCCTCGTCGAGGTCGCCCAGCTGGTGCGAGCACCCACGGACCAGGAACGAGGCCGGCAGGCCCACCTGCTCGCCCGCCGTCAGTAGCGAAGACCAGAGCCTCCGCCGCGGGCGCGCCGGAGACCCGGTCGAACAACCGTCCGGGCCGGGCGGCGGGTGTCGTGGCCGCGGTCAGCTGGCGGGCTGGCCGAACCAGCGGGAGAGGTGGTCGTCCAGGTCCCGCTGATCGTCGCCGACCCAGGCGACGTGGCCGTCGGGGCGTAGCAGGACGCACGGAACATCCAGTACCGCGGTGGGATCCGCGAGGTGGTCGACCCGGTCCGACCAGCCGCCGGCGGTCAGGCGTTCGGTGCGGTCCAGCAGCAGGCCCCGGCCGCGGTGCAGCAGACCGTAGAGGTGGCCCTGTTTCACGTCGAGGTCGCGCAGGCGGCGGCCGAGCAGATCGGGGCCCGCGCCGAAGTCGTGGCGGATGTCGATCGCGGTGATCTTCTCGATCAGGCGGCGGTTCACCTCGTCGAAGTCCATCAGTTCGGTGAGCAGCCTGCGCACGGCCCGCGGGCCCGGTTCGGTGGACAGCAGTTCCAGCTGGGCGCGGGTGTTGTCCAGCACGTCCTCGGCGACCGGACGACGTTCGGCCTGGTAGGTGTCCAGCAGTGTTTCCGGCGCCCAGCCGCGGATCTGCGCGGCCAGTTTCCAGCCGAGGTTGAACGCGTCCTGAACACCCAGGTTGAGGCCCTGCCCGCCGACGGGTGGATGGATGTGGGCCGCGTCGCCGGCCAGCAGCACCCGCCCGACCCGATAACGTTCGGCCAGCCGGGTGGCGTCCCCGAAGCGGGACAACCAGCGCGGGGAGTGCACTCCGAAATCGGTTCCGGCGATGGCACGCAACCGCTGTTTGAAATCCTCGAGGGTGGGCGGTTCCGCGCGGTCGCCGACTTCCGCGCCGGGGACCACGACACGGTAGACCCCTTCGCCGAAGGGCCCGAGGCTGAACCGCTTGTCGGTCTCGCGGATTTCGGCCACCCTGGCGGCGATCTCCTCCTGCGGCGCACCCACTTCCAGCTCGCCCATCAGCGTCGCGGTCCGCGAGGGCTCGCCGGGGAAGCCGACGCCGAGCAGTCCGCGCACCGTGCTGCGCCCGCCGTCACAGCCGACGAGGTAGCGCGAACGCAGCCGTTCCCCGTCGGCCAGCTCGACGTTCACACCCTCGCCGTCCTGCTCGAGACCGGCCACCGCACGACCGCGCCGGACCTGCGCACCCAGTTCGATCGCGTGTTCTTCGAGCAGGTGGTCGATGACCGGCTGCGGGATGCCCAGGAAATAGGCGTGCGCGGAATCCAGGTCCTCGGGGGCGGGTTTGGCGATGGCGGCGAAGAAACCGCCGGCCGGACGCCGTCTTCCGTGTGGGAGAATGCGTTCCAGCAGTCCGCGCATCGCCATGATCTCGATACTGCGAACATGCAGGCCGACTATGCGGACGAACGACGCGGGCTCGGTTTCCTTCTCCAGGACGAGTACCCGCACATCGTGCAGCCGCAGTTCGGCGGCCAGCATCGCACCGGTCGGCCCGCACCCGGCAATGATCACGTCGAACATGAGGGGCGCGCGAACGGCGCCGGAGGCCGGTGACCGGAGTCCGGGGGCGTCGCCCGCGGTGAAGTCGCGCTCGACCGTGTCGTTCGACGAGGGCTCGGCGGTGAACCGCGGAGAGTGCATAGGTGTGCCTTTCGGGAGTGCCTTGTCGGCGAGGCGCTCCCGGCGACACCTACGTCAGTCGCCCGACCGTGACCGGAAGGGGGAGCACCCACATCGCTGCAGCGTTCATGGGTCTCACCTCCTCGGGCGGTGTCACGGTCAGCTGCAAGCTACAAGCCCGGGCATCATCCCGTCCAACCCTTTCCCAGCCCCGTGATCACGACTCCGAACGGGCCCGTACGGTCGCAGCGCGGATCCGGCTGGACGCGCTGGTCGGGCTCGGTGGCCGCTACGACCTCACCGCCGGTGCCCTGCTCACCGCCATGGGCCTGACCTGGCTGCGCCGCCGCCACCGCGCCCTAGCGCGTAACCGCCTCGCGTCCTCGGGTCCGCGGGGGCAGCCGCCTGTCAGCGGGTGGCCCGCAGGCTCAGCAGCAGATCGCTGACCGCGGTGGGCTGGGACAGGAAGGGGTGGTGGCCGGCGTCGAACTCGACGACCCGGCCGGCCCTGCGGGCGAACTCGCGTTGCAGCCGGGCGGGGGTGCCCTTGTCCTGCGCGCACACCAGGTAGGTGGTGGGGATCTGGTGCCAGGCGGCCGCCCCGACCGGCTGCCCGGTCACCTGGATGTTCTGCCGGGCGAGATGCGCCGGGGCCTGTGCCTGGACGTCGGCGTCGCAGTCCTGCAGGAACGTGTCCACGAGCAGCTCGGGACGGACCCCGAACGTCCCGGTGTCGGGGTCGACGTCCAGGAACGGGGCGGGGGTGTCGTCGCCGAACTCCGACAGGCTCTGCCCGGCCTCGGGCAGGTAGCTGGAGATCAGCAGCAGGTGGCGCACCGAGTCGACCCCCGCGGCGGCCTCGGCGGTCACGATGCCGCCGTAGCTGTGGGCGACCACGATGGTGGGTTCGGCGCCGTCGCGCAGCACGTGCCGCACGGCGGCCACGTCCTCGGCCAACCCCGGCCCGCCGGTCCCGACCGGCCCGCCGGCTCCGGTCGGCACGCCCGTCCCGGTCGGCGCGCCCGTCTCGCCGCAGCTCGGCAGGGCCGGGGACACGCTGGGCACCCCCCGTTCCCGCAGCAGCCGCGCCGTGCGGTGCCACCACCATGATCCGTCCCGCACGCACGCCCCGTGCACGAACACGACCTGCATCGCCACCTCCGCGTCCGTCCTGGCTGTGTCCCGACCGACGGTAGACGTAGCGGTTGTTACGCGAAAAACTGCGGCGATGGGACGGCGACCACAGCCCGAGATCAGACAGCGGCTGCTCGACGCCTGCACCGACCACGCGCTCGCACACGGCCTGCCCGACCGGCTCGAGCCGCTGGCCCGCGCCACCGGCACCTCGACCCGCATGCTGATCTACCACTTCGGCACCCGCGACGCGCTGCTGCGCGCCGTCCTCGGGCAGGCGCGGCAACGCCAGCTCGACACCTTCGGCGCCCTGCTGCGCGCCCGACCCGACGAGCCGTACACCACCACGCTGCGCAACGCCTGGACCTCGATGACCGGCCCGGACGGAGCGCCGTTCCTACGGATGTTCGGTCAGTCGCGGGAAAGCCCCGTGCGGCGGCTGTGGCCCGAGTTCCACCGGGCCGCGACGACCGACTGGCTCGGGCCGCTCGCCGACGGCCTGCGCGGCATCGGCCGTCCCGAGCTCGCGACCCTCGTCCTCGCGGTCATCCGCGGCCTGCTCCTGGACCTCGACGCCACCGCCGACACCACCCGCGCCGATCAGGCGTTCCACCATTTCCTCCACACCCTCGACCACCCGAACGGCGACGAACGCACCGCCCCACCAGTCCGATGATCTTGTATGCGACCGCGGTCCTAGCCGACGGCGGGGGGCGCGGGGGTGGCAGGTCCGTCCATGCCCGCTGTCGGGGCCGTCGGCGGCGCGGACACGAGTGTGGGCAGGGAGATCGGGGTTTCCGGCCCCTCGCCGCAGATCATCACCACCGCGCCGCAGGCGGTGGACGTCGACTGGGCGAGCAGCGTGCCAGCGGAGTCGTAGGCGTAGAGCGTCAGCGGCATCTGGCTGATCTCCTGGTGCCGGGCGAGATCCGGGGTGGTGACCTGGATGCGGGTCACGAACGCGCCAGTCGAGGGCTCGAAGGGGACGACGACGGCGTCCCCGGTCGGGAGCGCCGCGACGAGCAGGGCGACCCGCGGGGACACCTGGCCGACGGCCCACCGCCGCGCGTTCCACTCGCCGAGCCGCCCGGACCCGTCGTCGCCCGAGCTGAACACCTCGATGGGACGCACGGGCGGCCGCGCCAGGTCATGGCGACCACCTGGCCAGAGGATCGGCCCGTTGATACCGGTCAGGTCAGGGACCGTGGCAGGGCCGTTGAAGGTCCGGCACATCGCCCCGCCGTCCTCGCCCGCGAGGAGGACCTGCAGGCCCCACCGGTCGGCGACCGCGACGAACAGGTTCGGGACCTCCGGCGCGCAGTGGGCGTCCACCTCGGCGCGCTGGGCGTCGGTGAGGGCCAGCAGGCGGGGGGTGTCGACGTAGCGCAGGTGCAGAGGCGGACCGCCCGCGACGCCGGGAACCTCGGTGGGCAGTGCCGGCGCGGCGCCGCGGACCACGGTGGGGGACCCGGCCACGGGCCGCAGCGTCGTACGGCCGTCCGCCGCGCCACCGGCAAGGACACCCGCCCCGATCACGACGGCCGCCAGGACGGCGGCGCCGGCCGGTACGGCGACGGCGAGACGGCGCCGGCGCCGGCGCCGGGCGGCGGGCACCGCGTCCCGCGCCGCGGCGACCAGCCCGTCCGGCGGGCGGACCTCCAGCTGGCCGGCCGCCGAACGCAACCAGCCCGCGACCGCGTCGGCGGAGCTGTCGAAACTGCTGAAGCTGTCGGAACTGCCGGACGGGGTCGGGTTCATCGCGTCTCCTCTCGCGCGACGGGGCGTCCCACCCGGGGCGACGCCGGCGGGGTGGCGGGCCCGGTGATCGCGGGATGGGCCCGCAGCTTGGCCAGGCCCTTCGCGGCCTGGCTTTTCACCGTGCCGACCGAGCAGCCCAGCAGCGCGGCGACCTCGGCCTCGGGCAGGTCCTCGCAGTAGCGCAGCACGACGACGGCCCGCTGCCGCGGCGGCAGCACGGCGAGCGCCGCGGCCAGCCCCGCCCGGTCCTCGACGGCGGCGAGCTGCGACGACGCCGCCGCCCGCTCCGGCGGCACGTCGACAAGCACCTGCCGAACCCGGCGGCGGAACCGGTGGGTGTTCGCGTTGACCATCACCCGGCGGGCGTAGGCGTCGGGCCGGTCATGGCCACGGACCCGCGGCCAGACCATGAACACCCTGGTCAGCGTGGTCTGGGTCAGGTCCTCCGCCTCCCCGGAGTCGCCGGTCAGCAGATAGGCGAACCTCAGCAACCCGCCGGCCCGCGGCGCGAAGTACGCCGTGAACCCACCGTCGTCGCCCTCGTCTGTGCGCAACGCGACCTCCCTCGCCTTACAAAGGCCGGCGGGCCGCTTTCAGGTTGCCCCACTTCCCGAACTTCGCTTCCCGAACTTTCCGAACCCCCGCCGTCGACATCGCCCGCACCGCCCGCGAAGCCCTGTCATCGGAACCTGACTCCGGCGACGATCACGTGCTCGGATTCGGTCGGCGGGCCCCGCGCGTCCGGTCCCCCGGTTAGGGTCGGGTTTCGTGGATCGCTTCGCGCGGGAGCGTCATTGGGTCGGCTGGCACCGGCAGTACGACGTCGCGGGGTCGTCCCTGCACCGGCGGCTCGCTCTCGTCCAGCGGCGCGTCCGGCAGGCGCTGGACAGCCAGCCCGCGGGGGAGATCCGCGTGCTGAGCATGTGCGCCGGCCAGGGCCGTGACCTGCTCGGCGTGCTGGCCGGCCATGCGCGTCGCGACGACGTCCGGGCCCGGCTGGTCGAACTCGACCCCGAGCTTGCCGCCGACGCCGAGCACGCGGCGCGTTCCGCCGGGCTGAACGGCGTGGAGGTCGTGGTCGGCGACGCCTCGGACTCCGGCGTGTACGAGGGTGTCGCCCCGGTGAACCTCGCACTGGTCTGCGGAGTGTTCGGGAATCTCAGCGACGTCGACGTGCGGCACACCGTCGAGCAGCTGCCCCGGCTGTGCCGGCCCGCCGCGACCGTCATCTGGACCCGTCATCGCCGGCCACCCGATCTGACTCCCGCCATACGCTCCTGGTTCGCCGACGCGGGATTCGAACAGGTCGGGTTCGACGTCGAGGACGGCTTTCTGATGGGTGTCGGAACGCATCGGCTGGTTGGACCGACGTTGCCGTACCGGCCGGACATTCGGCTGTTCGACTTCGTCGGGGACGGCGACGACGCCCATCGGTAGGAAACGCGCGCCCACATCGATGCCACGCCGGAAACCTCACCCCGCAGGCCATTACGGAGGTCGGATGCGCATCGAGGGCGACGGCGGGATCGTGGACCGCGGCGGGTCGCGGGTCGCACGCGCCGTCCGCCGGAGGCACTGGCGGCGCTGGCGGTCCGCCGGCGTCGTCGCCGCGGCGGTCGTCGCCCTGGCCGCGTGCGGCGGCCCGAGCGACGGGGGCTCGGCGGCGGTACCAGCCGGGTCGGCCAGCCCGGGCGGACCTCCACCTGTGGTGCTCCCCGCCGGCCCGGGGGGCGAGCCGGTCACGCTCCGCTTCGTCAAGACCCGGCGGCTGCTCGACCTCGACGCCGACGCCGAGGCGGCGGTCGTCCACCGCTGTGTCCCCGGGGGCAACGGCCACCCGGTGCCGTCGGATGGCGGCCGCCCGGTGTCGCCGGACAGCGACGGCCGGCTGCTCGTCGCGGTCGACGGCCCCCTCGTGCTCGTCCAGAACAGTCAGGGTGTGGCCGCCTGCCTGGTCGAGCTGGTCAGCCGGGACGGCCCGCCGGACTTCTCCTGGTCCGACAAGCCCATGCTCCGGTGGTGGGACTCGGACCTCAGTCCCGACCTCTCCCAGCCCCCGGAGGCGCCGATCGAGGTCTTCAACACGAGCAGTGACGCCAGCGGCACCGTCGAATGGGAACACCCGACCTGGTTCTGGCACGCCTTCGGGCGGGTGTCCCCGGAGGTGAAGGAACTGTTCGCCGTGATCCCGAACGGGGAGGCGATCAACGTCCCCGTCGGTGCCACGGGCGCGTTCGCCCTCTACTGGAACAGGACGGTCGACACGTCCGAGCAGGTGCCGCTCAGGCCGCCGCTGTCGCTGTTCGCCCGCGACGGCGCCGGCCGGGTGCTGCACTCGGTGACCCTTCCCTGATCCGGCCACGAGCCCCCCGCGCGCCTCAGACGTTCGCGTAGCCGGGGATGCCGGCTTTGATGCGTTCCAGTTCCGCCGGGTCGGAGACTGCCTGGAAATCGTGGCGCGGGGTGTAGGGGAGTTCCAGGCGGCGGGTTTCCTCGTCGGTGAGGTCGAGGTCGAGGGAGGCCACGGCGTCGTCGATCTGCCGGATCGTCCGGGCGCCGACCAGTGGCGCGGCCACGACGGGATTGCGGCGCAGCCAGCTCAGGGCGACCTGGGCGCGGCTGACGCCGCGGGTCCGGGCGATGGCGCCGACCTCGTCGATGATCTGGCGGTCGCCCTCGGCGTCGGCCTGGTAGAGCAGGTCGGCGTAGCCGCCGTCGGTGGCCGCGCGGACGCCGGTGTGTGCCTGGTCGAAGGGGCGGGCGAGGCGGCCGCGGGCGAGCGGGCTCCACACCGTGGTGGCGATGCCTTCGGCGGCGCACAGGGGGAGCATTTCCCGTTCCTCCTCGCGGGCGAGGAGGTTGTAGTGGTTCTGCATCGTGACGAAGCGGGCCCAGTTGTGACGTTCCTGCAGGTGCAGGGCGTTGGCGAATTCCCAGGCGTGCATGGAGGAGGCGCCGAGGTAGCGGGCCTTGCCGGCCCGCACCACGTCGTTCAGGGCTTCCAGGGTCTCCTCCAGGGGGGTGTCGGTGTCGAGGCGGTGGATCATGTAGACGTCGACGTGGTCGGTGCCCAGGCGGCGCAGGCTGGCGTCGATCTCGGTCATGATCGCCTTGCGGGACAGGCCGCCGCCGTTGGGGCGACCCGGGCGCATCGTGTGGCGGACCTTGGTGGTGATGACGACGTCGTCGCGGTCGGCCTGGTCCTTCAGCGCGCGGCCGAGGATCTCCTCGCTGGAGCCGTAGGAGTACAGGTTGGCGGTGTCGAAGAAGTTGATCCCCGCTTCGAGCGCGTGCCTGATCAGAGGGCGGCTGGCTTCCTCGTCGAGTCCGTTTGCCCAGACGTACCCCCACCAGAATCCTGGCGTCGCCCCTCAGAACTCCGTCAAAAACAGGGGAAGTTGTGAGAGGTGTTGCGCGGATCGGCATTTCATGGCCTGTTCCAGAGGTCGGTAGCGTCGGAATCATGGAGTGGAGTTTTCAGTCAGCCGAAGAGCTCGCGGCCGCGTTGCGTGCCGGTGACGTGACCTCGGCGGAGCTGACCGACGAGGCGATCGCCCGTATCGAGCGGGACGACAAGGTGATCAACGCGATCTGCGTGCCGGACTTCGACCGCGCGCGGGACGCCGCGCGCGGCGCCGACCAGGCGCGCGCCCGCGGCGAGGACCGGCCGCTGCTCGGCATTCCGGTGACGGTCAAAGAGTCCTACAACATCGCCGGGCTGCCCACGACCTGGGGTATGCCGCAGCACACGAACTACCTGCCGGCCGAGGACGCGGTACAGGTGTCGCGACTCAGGGCCGCGGGCGCGGTGGTGCTCGGCAAGACCAACGTCCCGTTGGGGCTGCAAGATATCCAGAGCTTCAACGAGATCTACGGCACCACCAACAACCCGTGGGATCACGATCGCACGCCGGGCGGCTCCTCCGGTGGATCGGCGGCGGCCCTGGCGTCCGGGTTCGGTGCGCTGTCCATCGCCTCCGACCTCGCCGGTTCGCTGCGCACCCCCGCGCATTTCTGCGGCGTCTACGCGCACAAGCCGACACTCGGGCTGGCGGCGAGCCGCGGCATGGTCGCGCCTCCCGCGCCGCCATTGCCGACCGACTTCGACCTCGCCGTCGTCGGTCCGATGGCGCGCACTGCCCGCGACCTCACCCTCCTGCTCGACGTCATGGCCGGACCGGACCCGCTGACGCTCGGCGTGGCGCACAACGTGGCGCTGCCGCCCGCGCGCCACGAGCGCCTCGCCGACTTCCGGGTCCTGGTCCTCGACGAGCACCCGCTCATTCCGACCGGGTCCGCTGTGCGGGCGGGCGTGCACCGGGTGGCCGACGCGCTTGTCGACGGAGGAGCCCGCGTCGAACGGCACACTCCGCTGCTGCCCGATCTGACCGAAGCCGCGACGCTCTACACGCAGTTGCTGTTCTCGGGCTCCGTTGCGCGTTTTCCCGTCGAGGCGTACGAGCAGCTGCGGACCCGCGCCGCCGGGCTGAGCGCGGACGACCGGAGTCTCAACGCGGCGCGGCTGCGCGCCATGGTGTTCAGCCACCGCGACTGGATCGAGGCGAACAACCGTCGCGAGCTCCACCGCCACGGCTGGCGGCAGCTGTTCGCCGAGTTCGACGCCGTGGTGTGTCCGATCACGCCGACTCCCGCGTTCGGTCACGACCACAACCCCAATCCGCTGGAACGCCGGATCGACATCGACGGCGTCGAGTACCCGTACTTCGACCAGCTCGTCCTGGCCGGCCTGGCCACCATGCCGGGCCTGCCGGCCACCGCGATACCCGCGGGCCGGTCCCCCGAGGGCCTGCCGGTGGGAGTGCAGCTCATCGGCCCGATGTTCGAGGACCGCACCCCGCTGCGGCTGGCCGAACTGCTCGAACGCAAGATCGGCGGCTTCCAGGCACCGACGTAGGGCGTACCACCGGGTGTTCGTCGAGGACGAGGTGCGGATGACGAGCGAGGGCCGGGGCCTGGTCCTGACGCTCGCGGCCTGGCACGCGGGGCCGGCCATGCCGGGTGTTCGTCAGAGGAGGACGCAGAGCGGCTGCGGGGCGGCCCGGACGATCAGGCCTCGGTGCCGATGTCCTCGGAGGGGAAGAACAGGTCTTCGATCCGGCCCTCGAACACGGCGGCGATCTTGAACGCCAGGGGCAGGCGCGGGGCGAGGCGGCCCGTTTCGATGGCGTCGACCGTCTGGCTGGACACGTCGAGGCGGTCGGCCAGGTCCGCCTGGCTCCAGCGCCGCGCGGCCCGCAGCTCGGGGAGCCGGTTCCGCAGCGGACCCGCCGCGTCCTGATGGTCAGTGCGGCGATCCAGATCAGCGTGCTCCCCGGCGATGACCTCTCGCAGTGCGGCGACGTGGGTGCTCAGGGCGGCCCGGCCCGGCCCGGCCAGCGAGATCCACGTGGTTCGGCGACCGCCGTGAACTCCTTTGCGGCTCCTGACGTAGCCGAGCGACGCGAGGGCGCCCACGTGTTTGGAAAGCACCGAGTCGCTGACCTGGAGGCTGTCGCGAATGGTCGAGAACTCCGCCTCGGACACGGCGGTCAGCATGGTCATCAGCCTCAGCCGGGCCGGGGCGTGCAGGTTGGCGTCCAGCTCGGGCATCAGCCGCCGACCAGCCCCAGCAGCGCCAGCGCGGCCAGCGCGAGGACCGAGACGACCACCAGCCACCCGGCCGACTCGGCCCGAGCGTGCGTCGCCGGGTCTCCTCGGTAGCGGCGCAGCCAACGTCGGCCGCTCAACGTGTAGGCCAGTCCTCCAGCGCACGCGCAGACAGCCACCAGCCACCACACCCCGGCGAGGGCGGCCCAGAACGCGGCGCCCAGAGCCAGCGCGTACGAGGTCGCCGCGGCCTGCCCCGTTCCGAACACGACCCGGCTCGTGAGTCCCCCGATCCACACCCCGTTGAGCCGCCGGAACCGGAGCAGCTGGATGCCCGCCGTCAGGGCGAAGACGGCGGCTCCGGCGATCGCCAGCAGTCGGGTCCAGCCGGTGTCGAAGGCGACCTCCACGGCGGCTACGGCGATCTGGACAGCCACGGTGACGCCGATCGAGCTGTGGAAGAAGGACGGCAGTCCGAGGCCGCCGGCCAACTGCGCCCGTGAGGTCTCCGCCTCGGCCAGGGCGGCAGCGGCGTCTTCGGGGGTGGGCACCCCCATCATATTTTCCATGTTGGAAAGTATGATTCATACTTTCCAACATGGCAAGTTCGCCTGTTGGGGAGGTCCTGGTGCGCGGGTCGGCGTGTGGTCTCCGGCGATCCACGGACGGCGTCGGGTACGCCAGCCGGGGAGGGCGGTGCGATGTCAGGCGCGGATCGGCGACACCTCGGCCCGCGGGGTGCACCCACTCCAGCGCGCGCCCGACACGGACGGGCACGCACACCAGTTGTCAGGGCTCCCCTGACAACCTAAGGTGTCAGGGACACCCTGACACCTTAGGAGTGTGCTGTGGCGACGCCTGACACCCCGATCGAACTCGCTCGGTGTTCCTTCTGCGGCAAGCCGAACACCAAGGTCGACAAGCTGGTCGCCGGTCCCGGTGTGTACATCTGCAACGAGTGCACGACGCTCGCCATGTCGATCGTCGACGGGAGCTTCGCCAGTCCCACGGAACCGCGTGTGCCCTTCTGGGAGTCGATGACAGACGGGGAGATGCTGAGCCACATTCCGCGCGTCGCCGCGCACATCGACCAGGCCGAGGCCGACCTGCGCTCGTGGGTGCGGGAACTGCGCCGGCGCGGCGTCACCTGGATCAAGATCGGCGAAACTCTCGGGATCACCCGACAGTCCGCATGGGAACGGTTCTCCGGCGAGGAGTGACGCAGCCTGAGGAGTGACGCAGCCTGGAGTAAGCCGCCCGCACTTCGTGGCCTTCTCAGCAGAACAATCCCGGTATGCATGGCGGGCGACGAGGTGCTGAGCTGCGGTAATACGCCAGTGGCATCGCTGGCCAGCACGAACGGCCGTCAGGACAGCCCTGGACGGGACGGTCGGGCTAGCTGTCGGTGCATGAAGGCCAGTGGTCCGCTGCCCACTCCGCCCAGCCCGGCCACCCTGCTGGCGGGCCGGGGATCGCACCACCGCCGAGCTCGACGGCATCGGGTACCTGGAACTGCTCCCGCCATTGGTCCACGTCGGCCCCGCTGATCGGGAACGTCTGATGCGGCGCTGTTGCCTGGCGGTGCGCGATCCGGGCGAGCTGGACGTCCTTGTCCACGGGGAGGTAGATCACCTGGCAGGCCGCTCCGCACGACCGCGCCAGCCAGCGCAGTGCCGACCGTTCATCGCGGCCCCAGAGCCCGTAGTCGAGCACGACGCTGGTCCCCAGCCGCAGTGCCTGCAGGGCAACCGAGATGAGCCGCCCTTCCAGCACGAAGCGCCTGCCGTCGGCCATCGGCTCGCCGAACAGTGGGATCATCCAGTGATCCGGGGTCAGCCGCAGTGCCCGGTTCGCCGCGGCGAGCTCTTCGGCCTGGGTGGTTTTCCCGGCTCCGGGGAGCCCGACCATCAGGAGCATCGTGACAGCGGGTACGGCTATGGACGGGTGCGGGAATGGTTCTTCGTGCCGTGCAGGTGAATCGGATCGCCGCGGCTGAGACATGACTTCCCCTGATCGGACAGGACGATCCGGCAGCACAGGGAAGGACACGCGAGTGGCTGCCGGCGGGACACTGATCCGGCGGTACGCCCTGGCGCTGCCCCAGCAGGGGGCAGGCATTGAGGCCGCGGTTACAGCAGCCTCGGTATCACCGCTAAGCAGCGGTCCGGGTGGTCATGGCAGCGAAGCAGCACACGCCTTCACCATAGCCCGACAGCGTCGATGGAACAGGCCGTCAGCCCGCCGAGGGTCGGCTGCCGGCCGATCTGGCCCGTTGTCTCAGTGCCTGTCCTGAATCTTGGTTGTGTGGGCCGCATGTGGCCCATTCCTGATCTTCCTGGTGTGGCGGGCCAGGCTGGGAGGGCGGGTTCGCCAGGGTCCGGACATGGCGCGATCGCACCGGTATCCGTCGGATCTGTCCGATGAGGAGTGGGCCTACGTCCAGCCGTTGCTGCCTCCGGTCCCGAAAGACGGCCGGCCCGAGAAACACGACCGGCGCGACATCGTGGACGCGATCCTCTACGTAACCCACAACG
>NZ_KB891224.1 GCF_000373365.1 Parafrankia discariae | reverse complement strand
CGGGTGGACGCGCGGGGCGAGATTCTGGAGTTGAAGGAGACCATCAACACGATGGTCGATCAGCTTTCGGGTTTCGCCGACGAGGTGACCCGGGTCGCGCGTGAGGTCGGCACCCAGGGCAATCTCGGCGGCCAGGCCAACGTGCGTGGCGTGTCGGGGACCTGGAAGGACCTGACCGACAACGTGAACGTGATGGCCTCGAACCTGACCGCCCAGGTGCGCTCGATCGCCCAGGTGGCCACCGGCGTCGCCCGGGGCGACCTCTCGCAGAAGATCACCGTGGAGGCGAAGGGCGAGGTCGCCGCGCTGGCCTCCACCATCAACACGATGGTCGACACCCTCGGCGCCTTCGCGGACGAGGTGACCCGGGTGGCCCGCGAGGTCGGCACCGACGGCCGTCTCGGCGGCCAGGCGAGCGTCAAGGGGGTCTCCGGCACCTGGAAGGACCTGACCGACAACGTCAACTTCATGGCGAACAACCTGACCAGTCAGGTCCGCAACATCGCCCAGGTCACCACGGCCGTCGCCCGTGGCGACCTGACCAGGAAGATCGACGTCGACGCCCGCGGCGAGATCCTCGAACTGAAGACGACCATCAACACGATGGTGGATCAGCTGTCCTCGTTCGCGGCCGAGGTGACCCGGGTGGCGCGCGAGGTCGGTACCGACGGGATCCTCGGCGGCCAGGCGGAGGTCGAGGGACTCTCCGGCACCTGGAAGCGGCTGACCGAGAACGTCAACGAGCTCGCCGGGAACCTCACCCGCCAGGTCCGGGCCATCGCCGCCGTCACCAGCGCGGTCGCCACCGGCGACCTGACCAGGTCGATCACGGTCGACGCGCAGGGCGAGGTCGCCGAGCTCAAGGACAACATCAACGCGATGGTCCGCTCCCTGCGCGAGACGACCCGCGCCAACCAGGAACAGGACTGGCTGAAGACCAGCCTCGCCCACATCGCCGGGCTCATGCAGGGGCACCGCGAACTGGAGACCGTCGCGCAGCTGGTCATCGACGAGCTGACCCCGATGCTCGACGCGCAGCACGGCACCTTCTTCCTCGCCGACACCGGGGCGGACGCCCCGGCGCTCACCCTCATCGCGAGCTACGGGTACCGGCCCACCCCGGACATGCCGCGCAGGTTCGAGTTCGGGCAGGCGGCGCGCACGAAACGGTCCATCGTGGCCCACACCCCCGCCGACTACCTGAAGATCACCTCCAGCCTCGGCGAGGCGACCCCGGTCACGCTGATCGTGCTGCCGATCCTGTTCGAGGACCAGGTGCTCGGCGTCGTCGAACTCGCCTCCTTCACCCCGTTCACCCAGGTCCACCTCGACCTGCTGAACCAGCTGACCGAGACGATCGGCGTCAACGTCAACACGATCATCGCGAACTCGCGGACGGACGCGCTGCTCGAGGAGTCCCAGCGGCTCGCGGGCGAGCTGCAGGCCCGGTCCGAGGAGCTGCAGTCCCGCCAGGAGGACCTCCAGCTCTCCAACGCGGAGCTGGAGGAGAAGGCCACCCTGCTGGCCCGGCAGAACCACGACATCGAGTTCAAGAACGCCGAGATCGAACAGGCCCGCCAGGAGCTGGAGGAACGCGCCCGGCAGCTGGCGCTCGCCTCCAAGTACAAGTCCGAGTTCCTGGCGAACATGTCGCACGAGCTACGCACACCCCTGAACAGCCTGCTGATTCTCGCCCGCCTGCTGGCGCAGAACCCGACCCGCAACCTCACCGCCAAGCAGGTGGAGTACGCCCATGTCATCCACACCGCCGGCTCGGATCTCCTGCAGTTGATCAACGACATTCTCGACCTCTCCAAGGTCGAGGCCGGGAAGATGGACATCCACCTGGAGCGGGTCGTGCTGAGCGATCTCGCCGAGGATCTGAAGAGCACCTTCTCGCCGATCACCGCGGAGAAGGGCCTGCGGTTCACCGTCGATCTCGCCCCCGGCGTGCCGGCCGACCTCCTCACCGATCAGCACCGTCTCGCGCAGGTGCTGCGCAACCTGCTCTCCAACGCGGTGAAGTTCACCGAGCACGGCAGCGTCGAGCTCTCCATCGTCGGCGGACCGGGCGGGGGCGACCCGGGTGCGGGCCAGCCGCCGGCCGCCCCCAGCGTCACCTTCAACGTCACCGACACCGGCGTCGGTATCGCCGCGGAGAACCTCGAACGCATCTTCGGGGCGTTCCAGCAGGGTGACGGCACCACCAGCCGCCGTTACGGCGGCACCGGCCTCGGGCTGTCCATCTGCCGCGAGGTCGCCGCCCTCCTCGGCGGCGAGATCGAGGCCCGCAGCGAGTTCGGCCGGGGCAGCACCTTCAGCCTGCGGCTGCCGCTGGCGCCGCCGCTGCCCACCGAGCCCGAGCTGGTTCCCCACCCGCGCCGCACGCAGGCCCTCGGCAACGACGCGCCGCCCACCCCCGCCGCCGCACCGCCGCCCGCCAACACGGCGCTGCGTGCCGCCACCACCGCGGCCACCGCCGCCATCGCGCGCGCCACCGCCGTCCCGCCCGGCGCCGAGCGGTCCGCCGAGCTGGCCGGGCGCACAGTGCTCGTCGTGGACGACGACGTGCGCAACGTCTTCGCCATCACCAGCATTCTGGAGCTGTACGGACTGAACGTGATCCACGCCGAGAACGGCCGGCGGGGCATCGAGATGCTGCAGGCCGATCTGGGCGTCGACCTGGTCCTGATGGACGTCATGATGCCCGAGATGGACGGCTACACGACCATGACCGCGATCCGCACCATGCCGCGGATCGCGGACCTGCCCATCATCGCCGTCACCGCGAAGGCCATGCCCGACGACCGGCAGAAGTGCCTGGATGCCGGCGCGACCGACTACATCACCAAGCCCGTGGACGTCGACGAGCTCCTCGCCGGCATTCGGGCGCGACTCGGAGCGAAATGATCAAGCGGATATTGCTTGTCACCCGGGGATGCGCACCGGACGAGTTCGTGCCCGCCTGGCGCGCCGCGATGGGCGCGGCCGTGACCGCGCCGCCGGACGTCCGGCCCTCCCGGGTCACCGCGGGCATCGTGCTGGACGAGGTCACCCCCGAACCGCGTCATGACGCCGTCGGCCAGGAATGGTTCGACGACGAGGAGCACCTGAGTCGGTACGAGTCGTGGCTGGCGTCACCGGCGAGCGCGGCGGTCGACGAACTGTTCGGCCGCGCGGTCGAACGGGACGCCACCGACATCGTGGTGACCGGCGAGCACGTGCTGCGCGGTGCGCCCTGGTTCGAGCGGCGGTGGCGGGACGGCGGCGAGGGCCTGAAACACATGGCTCTCGCGACGCGCGCGGCGGGCCTGACCCAGGCGGAGTTCTTCGACCGCTGGCGAAACCGGGCCGGCCTCGTCGGGGCGGTGCCGATCCCCGAGGTGGCCCGTGGGCAGGCCTACCTGCAGAACCACCCGCTACCGAAGGCGGCGGGCGACTGGCCGTACGACGCCGTCAACGAGGTCTATTTCGACGATCTGGACGACCTGCGCGAGCGGATCGCGTGGTTCGCCGAGAATCTCGCCGGGAACGAGGACGACCTCGTCCGGGAGTCCTGGTTCGTCGCGGTCCGCGAGGAGGTGCTGTGGCCGGAGGCTACGTCCGCAGGTGAAGGCCTTCTCCCGGGACGTCCCGGGGGTCGCGGGACGTCCTGAGGGACGGCGGCCGCTCAGGCTGCTCAGGCCGCGCGGCTTTTCAGGCGCTCAGCCGCCGGTAGCGGGCGAGGCGGCGGAGCCCGTCCGCGGCGGGGCGGCCGGGGCAGGGCCGCAGGGCCGCCTCGAGCCGAGCCCGCACGGTGGCCTGGTCGAGCCGCATGCCGATCGCGACCAGACCGTCGGCGTCATCGGGCCTGGCGGCACCGGGCCTGGTCGTGACGTTGATCTCCCGGCCGACGACGTTGACCACATAGCCGCGCGGGCCCCGCGCCGTCTCCACGGTGACGGTGCCCTTGAGCCGGTAGACGTCCGCGGGTGGATCCTCCAGCAGGTCGACCAGCGCGCCGGGATCGATCGGGCCGGCGGCGGGAACGGTCACCGCGTCGACCCGCGGGTGCGGGTCGTGACCGTGCTCGTGCTCGTGCCGGGCCAGGGCGGCGAGCGGGAGCTCGTCGACCGGGTCGTACGGGTTCGCGGCGTCGAACACGAGCACCGGGTCGACGCGGCCGTGCGTCGTGTCGACGACGTGGGCGTGCGGGTTGCTCTCGCGCACCCGCGCGGTGATCCGCGCCAGCGTCTCGGCCCGCCGCGTCGGCGGGATCCGGTCGGTCTTGTTGATGACGACGAGCGAGGCGGACGCGAACCGGGCCGGCGGCAGCCCGCCGGTGTCGACGGTGTCGAAGTAGGCGGCGGCGTCGATCACGTCGACGAGGCCGCCCGGGCGCACCCGGTCCACGCCGCTGAACCGGATGAGCCTGGCCAGCGCCGGCGGGTCGGCGACGCCGCTGGCCTCCACGATCACCGCGTCCAGCCGCAGCCGTGGCTGGCTCAGCTTGTCCAGCGCCTGGTCCAGGCCGTCGGTGTCCGGTAGGCAGCACAGGCAGCCGCCCGTGATCGAGGCCGGCTGGTCCACCTGACCGGAGACCAGCGCGGCGTCGACGTTGATCGCTCCGAAGTCGTTGACCACCACCCCGAGGCGCGCCCCGGGGGCCTGGAGCAGGTGGTTGAGCACGGTCGTCTTGCCGGCGCCCAGGTAGCCGGTCAGCGCGATCACGGGCACCCGCACGACCATTCCCACCCGCCTCCTCCCGCACCGCGGCCGAACCGCGGCCGACCGACCGGCGCGGCGGCGAACCAGCCGTGCCGAGCCGGTCGTGTCGACTGGTCCCACGGATTTCGGACCCAGGTTACGAGGACGGTCAGAACGGCGTGAGCCACAGGGTGGCGGACGTCGGCGCGGTGTCCTGGATGTAGGAGGCGAAGCCGGCGACGTCGTCGAAGGCGAATCCGTACGCCCGGCCGTCCTCGCTGTGTTCGTGCAGGACCCGGGCGTAGTGGTTCGTCGTCGGGTCGCGGTAGAAGCCCGCGGGGTCGGCCGCCGGCTGGGCCGGCTGGGTGAGCAGCGTCGAGCGGTTGAAACCGGCCCCCAGCACGGCGGCGACCGGCCCGGTGACGCCGTCGTTCGGCGCCGCGAGCGCGCCGTCGCAGAACAGCACGTCGCGGGTGCTCGGCCGGACGAACGGCGCGACCCCGCCGTCGAAGCGCAGCAGGCCGCCGGTCACCGTGCCGACCCGGGTGCCCGTTCCGACGTCCACCGTGAGCTGGCGTGAGGTGTACTGGTTCCACACCGCGTCGATGTAGCCGTCGAAGTAGGTGGCGGGGAAGAGGCCGGCCTCCAGGCCGTGGCCCGGCGAGATCACCCGGACACCCCGCCCGTCGGCGTCGTCGACGACCAGCGGGGCGAACACCGGGTGCGCCCGCAGCGTGTCGAAGACGGCGGCCCGCCCGCCCGTCGCCAGCCGGCCGGTCGTCTGGTCGGCGCTGCCGCGTAGACCGATGGCCATCGGCACACTGAACATGTCGACCGCCGTGGTGTTGCAGAACATGCCGGCGTCGTTGTGGGTGAACTCGACGAAGTCGTGCACCACGTCGAAGCTCGGGTCGGCACGCACCCAGCCGGCCGGGTGCTGGAGCGCCGCGTCGCCCGCGCCGTCGACCACGACCTTGAAACGCAGCTTCGAACCGGTCGACACGTAGATCCGCCCGGACATCCCGTTCGGGATGACGAACAGCGTGTCGCCGTCCGGCACCAGGGGGATGGAGAGGTCGGCGAAACCGTCGGGACCGTTGTCGGCGAGCGTGACCTGGGCGAGGCCGCCGTCCCGGCGGGCGTACACCTGCCGGCCGGTGATCAGGTCGGTGCCGACGACGTAGAGCCAGATCTGGTTGTTGGCGTACCGGTAGGTGTGGTTGACCACGGTCAGTGGCAGGCCCGCGCCGGCGGCGAGCGCGGCGTGCTCCCGGCCGCCGGTGGCGGCCCATACGGCGCCTCCGGCGGTGCCCGCGACGGCGGCGGACGCCGCCAGCAGGAACGTGCGGCGGTTCGGCATGACGGTCCCCTTGGCTGAGCGGTTCCGCGACGGGCGGCGTGTCACCGGGCGGCGTGTCACCGGGCGGCGTTGAGGACGCGGGTGAACTCGAACGGCTGCGCCTCGACGCCGCCGCAGGTCGGCTGCGCGTACGGCACCGGCCCGCCGGGGCAGGGCTGGTCGCGGGTCAGCGACCACAGCGACAGCCAGCCGAGGTCGACCTGGGACGCGAACTCCACCAGCCGCCGCGCGTCGGCCACGGTGAACACCTCGCTGGCGACGTCGTTCACGCCGATCATCGGGGTGATCGCCACCCGCCCCCACGCCTGCGCGTCGGACAGCTCGAACACGCCCTTCACCTGGGTCTGGGTCGCGGTGGCGGCGTCGATGGCGTACTGGCCCATCCGGCCCGCCGGGTTCGGCGCGGCGCCGTCGCCGTAGTCCATCGCCATGATGTTGACCGCGGCCACCGCCACGCCGTTCTGCCGGGCGTTGGCCAGCAGGTCCACGCCGGCCTGGGTCAGGCCGGACGGCAGCACCGGCAGCGTGAACGAGACCTCCAACGGCCGGCCTCCGGCCGCGGCCTCCCGCTGCAGCCGGGCGATCGCCTGGGCGCGCCGGGTGTTCGCGGCGACGTCCGGCAACGTGCCGCCCTCGACGTCGAAGTCGAGCCGGGTCACCCCGTAGACGTCGACCACCCCGCGGTACGCGGCCACCAGGTCGCCCACGCTCCCGCAGGCACTGGCGAGCTCGGTGCCGGACGCCCCGCCGAACGACACCCGGACGTCGCCGCCGAGCTCGCGGAACCGGCCGATCTGACCGGGCACCCCGTCCAGGGCGAGGTCGCTGACCCCGCCCCACCTCGGCGTGCAGCCACCCCCGCCGGCCACCACGAAGGCCAGCGTGACGTCGCGCAGGCCGGCCGTCCGCGCCGCCGCGACCAGGTCGAACGGCGGGTACAGCGAGGTGTCGACGTACGGCGCGAACCCGCCGGAGCCGGTCGGGCCGCCGGGGCCGGTCGACGGCGGTGCCGGCGACGCGGCGGGAGTGGTGGGCGTGGTAACCGGGTCGGTTGGCGTCGTCGGATCGGTCGGTGTGGCCGTGCCGGGGGGTGCGGCCGTGCCGGGTGGTGCGGCCGGGTCGGTCGGCGACCCGCCGGGCGGTGGGGACGGCGGCGCGGCCGGCCCGGTGGCCGAGGGCTCAGGCTCGGGCTCGGCATCCGGGCCCGGGTTCTGGCCCGGGTCGGTGCCGCCGGAGCCGGGCGCGCAGTCCTCGCCGTTGATCCGACATCCGAGGGGGTCGGTGGCGCCGCCCGGCGCGGCGATGACGAAGCCGACGTCGACCGACTCCCGGGGTGCGAGTGTGGTCTGCCAGGCGGGCGGCGTGACGGTCACATGCCGGCCGTCCACCCGGTGGGTGGCGTTCCACAGCGAGGTGAGGGTCGCGCCGTCGGGCAGGTCGAACTCGAGGGTGAAGCCGTCCGGCGAGTCCGCGGAGTTGGTCACCTGATACTGGGCGGAGTAGCCGGTGCCCCAGTCGTTGGTGCGGCTGTACGCGGCGTCGAGGCCGGCGGCGTCCGCGGTGCCGGGCACGACCACCGCCAGCCCGACCGCCCCGCCGACGGTGAGCAGGGCCGCGGTGCCCGAGATGATCTGACGGCGGCGGCGACGGTGCCGACCTCCCAAACGCGACATGACGTACATACCTCCCGCAATGGCCAACTGCGGCAGGACGCTAGTGACGGGCGCGCCGCCGACCGGCCCGGCTGAGGCAGCGCAGAACCGCTCTTAAGGCCCACTTAGGAAAGCCGTGCTCTCGGCCGGCCGGGAGCCGCGGCGGTGGCGCACGCGGCGTCCGTGGCCCTCCGGCGGGCGGGCGGGCGAGGTGCGCAGGCGCAGCCGCGCCTCGGCGCCACCGAGCTGGGAACGGCCGATCGTCAGGTCACCGCCGGTCGACTCCGCCACCCGCCGGGCGATGTCCAGCCCGAGCCCGGTCGAGCCCACACCGCCGGCCCCGCTCCCCCGGCGCAGCGCCGCCTCGGGGTCGGGCACCCCCGGGCCGGCGTCGAGAACCCGGACCCAGACGGCATGGTCGGTGCGCCGCAGCTCGACCGCGAACGCGACGCGCTCCGCGGTGTGCCGGAAGACGTTGCCGAGCAACGCGTCCAGCGCGGTCGCCAGCTCGGCGCGCGCGACCGGGACCGGCGCCGGCCGGTCGACGCCGGACACCGACCAGCGGCGTCCCTGATCCTCGGCCAGCGCGGACCAGAAGTCGGCGCGGTCGCGCACCACCTCCGCCGCGTCGCAACGCCGCGCCGCCGGCTGCTCGTCACCGAGCGCCCTGGCGGCGCGGATGATGTAGTCGACCTCGTGCTCGAGCTGCGCCACCGCGTGCCGGGCCGCCTCCGCCGCCGCGGCGTCGCCGTCAACGCCGTCACCGCCGTGGCCGTGGCCCTCGCCGGGGAGGCCGCCAGTGCCGCCGCCGAGCGCGGCCGTGTTGAGTCGCAGCACGGTCAGCGGCGTGCGCAGCCGATGGGACAGGTCGGCGGCCCGTTCCCGCTCGGCCGCGAGCAACTGCCGCACCCGGTCCGCCATCGCGTTGAAGGCGACGGCAGCCTCGTGCAGCTCGGCGGGCGCCGCCCGGTCGGACGTCGGGGCGCGGGCGGTCAGGTCACCCGAGCCCAGCTCCCGGGCGGCGCCGGCGAGCCCGCGCGCCGACCGCACGATGCGGGTGCCCAGCCGGTCCGCGACCAGCACCGAGGCCAGCACCAGCGCCGCGGCGACACCCCCGAGGACCAGGCAGGCTCGTGCCACCCCCCGGCCGAGCTCGGCCGCGGGCACGAACACCTCGATCACCGCGATCCGGGCGTCGGCCACCGCGACCGGCCGCAGCAGGACGGACCCCCCGGGCACCGCCACCACCGAGGAACTGCCGGCACCCGCCACGGCGGCCAGCTCCGCCGCCCCGACCCGGGACCGCCCGACGGCGACCAGTGCCGGCGGACGTGCCGGCTCCGGAGCCGGCACGTGCACCGCGACCAGCCCGTCAGCCCCGCCGCGCGTGCTGGCCAGGGCCCGGCGCAGCGCCGCCTGGTCGGTGGTGATCGCCAGTGCCGGCCCGAGCTCGGCGGCCTGGCGCTCGGCGTCGGTGAACGCCCGGTCGTGCGCCGTCCGCTGGACCGTCAGCGCCAGCGGGACGAGGAACGCCAGCGCCACCATCGTCGTCACCGCGATCGACACCTTGGCGAGCGCCCACCTCACAGCTGAGGCGCCTCGAGCTTGACCCCGACACCGCGCACCGTGTGCAGGTACCGCGGCCGGGCGGCGGTCTCCCCGAGCTTGCGGCGCAGCCACGACAGGTGGACGTCGATCGTCTGGTCGCCGCCGTACGCCTGCCGCCACACCGCCGCCAGCAACTCCCGGCGCGGCACCACGTCGCCGGGGCGGGCAGCCAGGTAGGCCAGCAGGTCGAACTCGCGCCGGGTGAGATCGAGGTCCCGCCCGTCCAGCACGGCCGTGCGCTGGCGGGGGTCGACCACCAGCGCACCGACCCGCAACGCCGGTACCCGTCCGGTGGCGGCGGCCGGACCCGCGCGGCGCAGCACCGCGGTGACCCGCGCGTCGAGATGCTCCGGCGAGAACGGTTTCACCAGGTAGTCGTCGGCACCGCCGTGCAACAGCCGGACCATCGCCGGTTCGTCACCGCGGGCCGTCGCGACCACCACCGGGACGTCGCTGACGCCGCGCAGCATCCGCAGCGCGGCCGCGCCGTCCAGGTCGGGCAGGCCCAGGTCGAGCACGACGAGGTCGCAGCCGACCTGCGTCACCTCACGCAGCGCGTCGAGCGCCGTGCCGACGCTGCGCACCGCGTGCCCGGCGCCGGACAGGTGCCGCACCAGCGCGGCCCGCACGTACGGGTCGTCCTCGACGACCAGGATCGTCGCCACGCCCGGCTACCGGGTCGCCTGTGGAGTCATCGGCGTGGTTCCTCCCGGGGCGGCATGGGGACGTGTCGGTACCGGATGACGCGTCGATACCGGAACGTGGCGAATGTGGCAATATCGCACCGCGATGGCTTGGACTCTGCTCCGCCTGGCCGCCTGGGTGGTCGCGACCGCGCTGGCCGTCACCCTGTCCTGGTTCGCGGTGAACGGGGTGCTCGCCGGCGACACCCTCGCCACGCCGTCATCGGCCGTCGCCATCGACCCGCCGGACGTCCCGTCGCTCCCGCCGGCCGACCCGCCTCCCGGGCCCCCGTCGTCGGCGTCGTCCACTCCGCCGTCTCCGTCGTCGACCGCGCTGCCCGAGTCGGCCGCTGTTCCGCCGGAGCGACCGGCGGCGCCGGCCGCCGCGGTGCCGGCCGCGGAACCGGCACCCACCGGTCCCGCGGCGGCGCCGCCGCCCGCGGCCGCCGCCCCTGCCCCCAGGGCCACGGCGCAGAGCTACCAGCTTGACGGCGGACGAGTGGTGATCGAGACCACCGACGTCTCAGCCCGCCTGGTGTCCGCGACGCCGGACGTCGGCTGGAAGGTGCAGGCATGGCAGGCCGAGGGCTGGCTGCGGGTCGACTTCAGCCGCGACGGCCGGACGTCGTCGTGCTTCGTCACCTGGAACGGACATCCACCCAGCGTCCAGATCACCTGAACCTCGGCCTGGCCCGCGGCACCCGGTACCCGGTACCGCGGGCCAGGCCGGGCGGATGATCGTCAGCCGACGGTCGGCACGGTGCCGCCGTCGACGGTGTGCTCGGCGCCGGTGATGGCGGCGGCGCGGTCGGACACGAGGAAGGCGACGAGTTCGGCGACCTCGGTGGGCTGCGCGGGGCGGCCGAGTGGGATGCCGCCGAGGGAATCGATGACCTGCCCCAGTGCCTGCCCGCGGGAGATGGCCTGGCTCGCCGCGATGCGATCGATCAGACCGTCGGCACCGGCGGTCTGGATGAAGCCGGGGGACACGACGTTCACCCGAACGCCACGCGGACCGACCTCGTTGGCCAGGCCCTTGCTGTAGGTGGTGAGCGCGGCCTTGGCCGCCGCGTAACCGAGAGTCGCCTCGTGCAGCGGCATCCGCCGTTGGATGGACGACACGTGCACCACCGCCCCGCCGCCCGCGTCGATCATCGCCGGCAGCAGGGCACGATCCAGCCGGACGGCGGCGAGCAGGTTGAGCCGCAGCTCGTGGTCCCAGTGCTGGTCGGTGAGGGCGGCGAAACCCCCGGGTGGGGCCTGTGATCCGCCGAGGGTGTGCACGACGATGTCCAGCGTGCCGAGCCGGTTCCGCACCTGGTCGACGACGGCGGCGACGCCCTCGGCGGTGGTGAGGTCGGCGGGGATGAACAGGTCCGGCCCGGCCTGACCGGACGGGCGGGTGCGGGCGGTGGCGAGCACGATCGCGCCGGCCTCGCGCAGCCGGTCGGCGATGGCGGCGCCGGTGCCTCTGCCGGCTCCGGTGACCAGCGCGCGGCGGCCGTCGAGTCGGTCACTGATGGTCATGGCGGCCCACCCTGATCTGAGCCGCTCCGATCTGATTCGTCATGCGACCACCGTCGAGTCTCCCGCCGGGAGAGGGTCAAACCACCGGCGGTGGCCGGACGGCCGTCCGGCCACCGCCTGCGCCCGCTCTCCGCCGAAGGTGCACAGTGCGGGGATGCGGCCAGGGCTGACCATCGGCGAGTTCGCGCAGCTGACACATCTGAGCGTGCGGACGCTGCGCCGCTACCACGACAGCGGCCTGCTGGAGCCCTCGTCGATCGACCCGCACAGCGGCTACCGGTACTACACCGCCGAGCAGATCCCGTCCGCCCAGGTGATCCACCGGCTGCGGGAGCTGGACATGCCACTGGCCGACGTCGCCCGGATCCTCGCCAACGAGGACCCGGGCGCGCGGGCCGAGCTGGTCGCCGGGCATCTCCAACGGCTGGAGGCCGAGCTCGACCGCACCCGGGCCGCCGTCGCCTCACTGCGCCAGCTGCTGCGGCCGGACGTCGCGGAGCTGGCGGTACGGCTGCGTTCCGTCCCGGCTCGGACCGTGGCCGCGATCAGCGGCACCGTCGACCACGACGATGTCCTGACGTGGTACGCCGAGGCGATGACCGAGCTCGACGCGGCCCTGGCGGGGCACGACCGACTCGGCCCGCCAGGAGGCCGCTTCGACAACGAGCTGTTCACCGCCGGCCGTGGGACGGTTCTGGTCTACCGGCCGTCCGCCGACCCACCGACGCGGGGCCGCGTCACCCCGCGGACCCTGCCGGCCGTCGAGCTGGCCACCGCCGTCCATCACGGCGCCCACGACGACATCGACGTCACCTACGGCCGGCTGGGCGCCTGGGTGGTCGAGCACGCCCTCGCCGTCGACGGCCCCGTCCACGAGACCTACCTGACCGGCCCGCGCGACAATCCCACGCCGCGGTCCTGGCGCACCGAGATCGGCTGGCCCATCTTCCGCCTCACGCCATCCTGACCACGGCCGACGTGCCCGCGGCCCGGGCCGGTCAGATACCGGTCCACTCAGGCTCCGCCGGCGGCGGTCTGGTCCGCTGTCGACCCGTCCGTACCCGCTGTAGGCTTCGGGCCCCATGGTGGCGATCGACGACCTGACTCTCGCTCACCGACTGGCCGACACCGCTGACGGCATCTCCCTGCGGTACTTCGCGGCCGGCGACGTGTCGGCACGGACCAAGACCGACGGTAGCCCCGTCACAGCCGCCGATCACGAGGTTGAGCGAGCCCTGCGCGGTCAGGTTCAGAATTTCCGCCCCCGAGACTCTTTTGTCGGAGAAGAATTCGGGGGGCATGCGAACGCGGTGCGGAAATGGGTGGTCGACCCGATCGATGGCACGGCGAATTTCGCGGCCGGGCGGGCTGAGTGGAGCACTCTGATCGCTGTCGAGGAGGACGGCGAGGTGGCCACCGGAATGATCACGGCCCCTGCCCTCCGTCGCCGCTGGTGGGCGTCACGATCAGTCGGCGCGTGGACAGGCACCTGCCTCGCGGGGCACCTGGGTTCCTGGGAAGCCCTGGCGGTTTCCGAAACCGAGGAACTCGGCAGGGCGACGGTGGCCATGTGGCCCGTTGCCTCCTGGGTTCCTTCGCGGCTTCTGGCCACGGCTACCGCGCTCATCGGGCAGTGTGCTGATGGCGGACCCCTGTCGAACTGGGCCGGAGTGTGCCAGGGCGCAATGCTGGTAGCCGCCGGGGAGATCGATGTTTTTCTCCACCTGACAGCCGGTCCGTGGGACATCGCCGCCGCGGTGCCGATCGTGGAGGAAGCGGGTGGCAGATTCAGCGATCTGCGGGGCGGGCGCAGTATCTCGCTGGGTTCGGCTGTGTTCACCAACGGCCGCGTACACGATGGAGTACTCGACCGGCTCGACTGAGCCAGGAAAGCTGATGTCGGGTTTGTGATGGTGGGCGTGGGTGGCCGTGTTGCCTGAGTTGCTTCACGTGCCGCTGAGGCAACTCGCGTAGAGGCGGGCTCCGGCCGGTTGGTGCGCTGACCACGCGGCATGGCGCACGCCCGCAACCGTCGGCTACAGGTCGGGGACATGATCGACAGCGTACTGTGGGGGTGTGGACCCGTTGCGTGCCTTCCGCACCGTTGGCGACGCCGCCACCGTCGCGGCCGGCATGGTCGCGGCCGACTCCCGTCTCCAAAAGATCTGGCGACACGCCGTCGTCCAGCTGCTCGACGACTACACCAGCGTGCTGCGCCACCAGGGCCTCGAAGCGGCGCAGGCGATGTGGACCGCCCGCCCGCGGCCGTCCGGCGACAGGCGCGTGGACGCGGCTCTCGCGGCGCTCGGGGAACACCTCGCCCGTCGCGACGGCTGGCCTGCGCCACAGTGGGTACGCGATCCGGCGCTGGAGGCGGTGCCCTGGTGGTTCGTCACCGCCCTGAAGGGCCTGCATCCCCGGGCACCGGTCGAATCCCCGCTGTCGTTTCGCGAACGCGGCGTGTTCATCACCAGCGGCGCGCTCCAGCGGGCGTAGCTGACCAGCCCGGGCCTCGACGGTGAGGGGGCCGGGCTTACAAGGTCGCTATCTGGCCCAGGCCCACGAACGGGAGCGCGACATACCCGTCCGGGGGAATTCCCTGGTCGTGAACGTATTGTTCGAGCGAGTCGAGGTCGATGAACGGTGCCATCACCCCCGCGCCGGGCAGCACCAGCGCCCACACCTCCGACGGGATGATCGAACCCCGGATGTTCACCAGTCGCGCCAGCCCGGCCTCGACAGCCGCGGTCATCACACTCGGGCTCACCGTCGCCCCCCGTTCCCGTTCCCGTTGTCGCGCTCGGGCCCCCGTTCTCGTGTTCAGGCCCTCGTCGTCTCTACGGTCATGGTGTGTCGGGTCCCCCTGAACCAGTTAGCCCGTCGGGCTCCCCCCGTACGCGGGGCCACGCGGGATCGCTTTCAGTCCAGGCAGAACTCGTTGCCCTCGGGGTCGGTCATCACGATGTGGCCGGCGCCCATTGGGGGAGTGGGCTCGTGGCGGTGCACCCGGGTGGCTCCGAGCGCGACGAGCCGGTCGCTCTCGGCCTCCAGCGCCGCCATCCGCTCGTCGCCCCGCAGCCCGGGGGCGGCCCGGACGTCCAGATGGACGCGGTTCTTGGCGACCTTGTCCTCCGGCACCTGCTGGAAGAACAGCCGGGGGCCGTGACCCGCCGGGTCCTCGATGGCCGACCGGGTGTTGCGCTGCTCCGGCGGGACGCCGACGCGGGCGAGGAAGTCGTCCCACGCGGCCAGCGGGTCGGCGCCCTCGGGCAGGTCGACTCCGGGCGGGCCGGGGTGGAGGTAGCCCAGCGCGTCGCGCCAGAAGGACGACAGCACCCGCGGGTCGTAGGCGTCGAAGGTGACCTGGAAGTGCCGGCTCATCGGGTTGCTCCTCTGCTCGCGGGGGGATGGTGACACAGCCCTGTACCGCCGACATCGTCCCGCGGGCGGCTGTGATCGCCGCCGCGCACACCTGGCGCCTGACACGCTGACCGGTCCGCCGGTCCGCTGTGCGCGGCGGGGCGTGGGTGTAACGTCCGGCCGAACCGGCCCGCCTTCATCGACGTGCGGTGCCGGTCCGGAACAACATCGGACAAGCTTTCTTCTTCTGTGCTCCCGGCAAGTCCAGCGTCACGCCTGAAATTCGACAAGCGGGAGAAACAGGGTGAGCGTCGGAAGAATGCTGTTGGATGCCGCGGCCCCGTTGACCACGCCGCTGCTGCCCGATGATTACCTGGGGCTGCTTGACCCGCTGTGGTCGCGGCGTGGGCCGCGGGGGCGGGTCGAGGCTGTGTGGCGGGAGGCCGCGGGTGTCGCGACACTGGCGATTCGGCCCGGCGCGGGCTGGAGCGAGCATTGTGCCGGCCAGTATGTCCGGGTCGGCGGGAATGTCGACGGCGTGTGGCACTGGCGTCCCTACTCGGTGTCCTCGGCGCCGGGGAATCCCGGCGGTGCCTTCTCGATCACGGTCAGGGCGGTCCCTGGCGGGCGGTTGTCCGGGTATCTCGTGGAGCGGGTCCCGCCCGGCACGGTCGTGCGTCTGGAGAACCCTCAGGGGCGTTTCGTGCTGCCGCCGGTGCTTCCTCCCCGGCTGCTGTTCGTGACCGCTGGCAGCGGCATCACGCCGGTGATGTCGATGCTGCGCGGCCTCGCGTCAGCGGGCGGGATGCCGGACGCGGTCGTCGTGCACTCGGCGCCGACGCGGGACGACGTCATTTTCGGCGCCGAGCTACGGGAGCTGGCCGCCCGGTTCCCCACCCTTCGGCTGCACGAGCACCACACCAGGGCGCTCGGTCGGCCCGCCCGGCGTCTCACCATGGCGGCACTGCCCACGATCTGCCCGGACTGGGCCGAACGGCCGGCCTGGGTCTGCGGGCCCGCGGGGATGCTCGCGGACGCCGAGGCCTGGTGGCGCCGGGCCGGGATCGCGGACCACCTGAAGGTGGAGCGGTTCCATCCCGCCGGGACGTCCGCCGGCGGGACCGGAGGGCGGGTCCGGTTCGCCAGGAGCGGCCGGCAGGTTCAGGCTGTCGGCGACACATCGCTGCTGGTGGTGGGTGAGGACGCCGGCGTCCTCATGCCGAGCGGCTGTCGCATGGGTATCTGCCACAGCTGCGTGGCCAGGCTCACCTCGGGCCGGGTGCGGGACCTGCGCACCGGGCGGGAGCACGGTGCGCGGGGTGAACTCGTCCAGACCTGCGTGTCGGGCGCGGCCGGCGATGTCGAGATCGAACTTTGAAGGGGTGGGCACATGGCCAGGCGGACGAGTCTCACCGCGGCCGAGGCCGAGGAGTTCGGCCGTGCACTCGACCAGCTCCGGGAGGAGGTCCTCGCCGGTCGGGGGGAGGACGACGCCCGGTACATCCGCAGGGTGATCGCCGTCCAGCGGGGCCTGGAGATGGGCGGGCGGGTGGTGCTGTTCGCCTCGCTGCTGCCGCCGGCGTGGCTGGCGGGCACGACGATGCTGGCGACCGCCAAGATCCTGGAGAACATGGAGATCGGGCACAACGTCCTGCACGGCCAGTGGGACTGGATGTGTGATCCCGAGATCCACTCGACCACCTGGGAATGGGATTCGGCGTCACCCGCCGCGCAGTGGAAACATTCGCACAACTACGTGCACCACACCTGGACGAACGTCCTCGGCAAGGATCGGGACATCGGTTACAGCCTGCTGCGCGTCCAGCCGGAGCAGCGCTGGCATCCCGCGTACCTCGCCCAGCCGTTCTACAACCTGGCGCTCGCGGCGGTCTTCGAGTGGGGGATCGCCCTGTACGACACCGAGATCGAACGGGCCTGGCGGGGGGAGAAGGAATGGGGCCGGACGTGGGCGGAGCTTCAGGTGTCGCTGCGTAAGGCCGGGCGGCAGGCGGTCAAGGACTACGTGGCCTTCCCGCTGCTGGCCGGCCCGGCGTTCCTGCCCGTCCTGCTCGCCAACCTCGCCGCGAACGTCACCCGTAACGTCTGGGCGCACACGATCATCTTCTGCGGTCATTTCCCGGAGGGGGCGGAGGCCTTCACCGAGGAACAGATCGAGGGGGAGAGCCGCGGCGGATGGTACGTGCGGCAGGTGCTGGGCTCGGCCAACATCGACGGCCCGGCGCTCCTGCATCTGCTGAGCGGGAACCTGAGCTTCCAGATCGAGCACCATCTCTTCCCCGACCTGCCCAGCAACCGGTACGCCCAGCTCGCCCCGCGGGTGCGCGCCCTCTGCGAACGTTTCGGCCTCCCGTACACCACCGGGGGGCTGCTGCGACAGACAGCCAGCGTGTGGAAGCGCGTCCTGCGGCTCTCGCTCCCCGGGCCCGTCGGCCTGGAAGCCCCCGGGCCCGTCGGCCCGGAAGCTTGAGTCGCCGTCCAGCGGGCAGCCTGAGAACATGGGAGACCTGAGCAACGAACCGGACCCGGGTCTGCTCGCCACCTATCTCAATGATCATCTGACTGGCGCCGAGGCGGGGGTCGCTCTCGCGTCCCGTATCGCGCGGGTACAGCAGGGCACTCCCTCGGGTCCCGCGCTCGCGCACGCGGCCGTCGAGATAGAGCGGGATCGGGCGGCGCTGATACAGATCATGAAAGATCTGGGAGTTCCGCGGCGGCGCCTCAAGAGGGCGCTCGGGCGGCTCGCGGAGAAGGTGGGCCGGCTCAAGCTGAACAACCGGCTGCTGCGGCGGTCGCCGTTGAGCTCCGTGGTCGAGCTGGAGTCGCTGTGGCTCGGGGTGAACGGCAAGTCGCGGCTGTGGCACTCGTTGGGGGCCGTCGCGGCGGGTGACAACGGGCTCAGCCCGCAACTGCTCGATCACCTGCTCGACCGGGCCCGGCAGCAGGCCGACGAGCTCGAGGACCTCCGGATGCGGGCGGTCGAGGACGCGTTCGGAGTACTGTCCCACCGCGGATGACCGCTCGTCCAGGATGGGGAACTCGGCCTGTCAGGTCAGGGGCACCGGCGAGAACGCCTCGTCGACCTCGACGGCGTCCATGTCGCCGATGGCGGGACCGGCCTTGCGCGACGCCTTCTCGGTGGCCGGGACCGGCCCCTGCCCACCGGCGGTGGCCGACCGGGTGACCTTGGGGGACCGGGCGGCGTGGCTCTGCGCGGCTCAGGATCTCGTCGGGATGTCTTGAAAGTAATTTTCCGGAAGGTAATTTTCAGGTAATCAGGCCGCCGACTGTCCTGATTTTTTCCCGGTCTGCTGGCGCGATTTCCTTGCGCCGAGTTCTGGTCGGCACGGTCCTTCGATCGGGTGGGCCCATGGGGTGGTACCGCGGACGGGGAAAGGGCGGTCGCCCCCGGTCGGATCGGATTCCTTGCTAGAGTCGGCTCATGGTGCTGGCTGAGCACTTTGCCGAGGCCGCTGCGAACTGTTCCGGAAATCTTGTCGTGACCAGTGCCGGCGGGCGCCGCGGAAAGGGAGTCCGGTGAGTGAAAGAGTCAGCTGGATCGTCTGTAAGGTGGGCTGCATTGAATGCGGCATAATAGAAGATCCTGCACTGATGATTATCGGAGTGTATGCGGAAGAACGGGAGGCCGTCTCCGCCGCCCGCGACGCCGCGCACACGATCGCACAACGTTGGGGGATGACCAACCCCGAAGAGCCCTACCAGGTGAACGCGGCCCAGACGCTGGGCTCGGGGCTGGGAGCTGGCTGGATGTGGACGCCCGCGGATCATGAACAGGTCTACGCGGTGCGAATCCCGGGCTGACAACTACGCGGAGCCGCATGGCTGGTTACCTGGAAAACGGTCATTTGATTGATCACCTTGATGCTGTGGTGGAGCGAGTGCCGCGGGGCGGCATAGCGTTTGTGTACCTCGAGGTTCACCTCGGAACGGCGGGTTCAGCTGCGGAGGGTGTGGCTGGGGGTGTGTCCGTAGACCTGTCGGTAACGGGCGGTGAAACGGCTGGGGTTGGCGTAGCCCCAGCGGGCGGCGACGTCGGTGATGGTGGTGCCGTCGCCGGGGCTGGCTGCGCGCAGTTGTTTGTGGGCGTGGTCGAGGCGGACGGCGCGCAGGTGGGCCATGGGTGTGGTGTCGAGGTGGCGGCGGAAGGCGAGTTGGAGCGCGCGGACGGTGACGTGGGCGGCGCGGGCGATGTCGACGGCGCTGATGTCCAGGTCGGCGTTGGCGTCGATGAACACGACGGCGCGGGACAGGGTGGTGGGGGTGGCGTCGGTACGGTCGTGGCGCTGCGGGCCGGGGGCCCGGGTCCAGCTGTTGGGGAACGCGGTCAGCAGGGCGGCGGCCAGCAGCCGGCTGGCCGCGCCGGCCAGCAGCGGCTGGGCCATGGTCTGCGGATTGGCGCGCAAACTGTCGGCGACGTAGTCGAAGGCCTGCAGCCAGGTGCGGGCGTCGGCCGGGCGGGCGGGTCCCAGGGAGGCGAACCGCAGGGGAGGCAGCGGGTCGTCGGGGCCGTTGCGGGCGGCGTCGGCGGCGGCCCGCATGGGGACGAGCGCCGCCGCGGCCGTCACGTTCGTGCTACGTGAGTGGTGGGGCTCACCCGGTTGGGCGAGCAGGATCAGGTCGCCGGTGACGTAGCGGTCGTCCGGATCGAAGACGGTGCGGACTCCGCGGTGTATCCGGCTGATACCGAGATCGGCGAGGGGCTGCAGCCGGTACTCGCTGGTCGCGAGGTGGTGCATGGTGGCGATGTGCAAGGGCCCCTGGCCGAGCCAACTGTGCCGGAAATGGTAGTCGGCGTCATACCTGCTGATTTTGATGTCGGTGCCGTAGAGATCTGTCAGATAACGCTCGGCACGGTCGGGGTCGGTGGTGGCGAACTCCACCTCTGGTGTGTCCGGCCGGACGGCGCCGGTGGGGATGGCCGGCCCGGCACTCGTCCCGGCGGGCGGTTTCACTGCTTCAGCTCCTGACTCGGGGGTTGGCCGAACGCCTGGTGGTAGACGGCGGCGAAGCGGTGCGGGTGGGGGAACCCCCAACGGGCCGCCACCGCGGCGACGGTGGTGCCGTCGCCCGGCTCGGCGGCCAGTAGCTGCTCACGGGCGCGAGCCAGCCGCACCCCGCGCAGGTACGCCATCGGAGTGGTGCCGCGATGGCGGCGGAACGCGTACTGCAGGATGCGTGGGACGACCCCGGCCTCGGCGGCGATGTCGCTGATCGTGATCGGATCGCCGGCGTGAGCGTCGATGAAGATCATCGCCCGGCGTGCCGGGCGTAGGCGGCGGTCGCCAGCCACTGTCGCCTGGCGTTCTCCGAGATCGGTGTCACACCGGTGAAGCGCACCTGGTCGCGATTCAGCCCGCTGCTCTCCTCGGCCACCCTTAACACCACGTCCAGGCGCACGGTGACCACGCTGTTGTCGGTGCAGTCGTTGAGGTGCGTGAAGCCGCCGGGTGGGAACAGCATGACGCCCTTGCCGACCATCGACATCTCGCCGCCCCTCCACCGGAGGTGGTAACGGCCAGCGTGCAGGTGGCCGACGAAGATCATCGGCATCGCCGGACAGATCGTCTCCACCGTCGCCTTCGTGTAGGAAGTGCGCGCGTACGTCAACCCGTCCAGCTCGGCGACCTCGGCGAAGAACTCGGAGCCCTGGGTATGGGGCCGTAGCCGGCGCTGGTGGTCGTCGTAGCGGGAGGCGAGGTAGGCCGCGTGCTCGTCGGCCTCCCGGGTGAAGAGCTTGCTGATGCGCGATACCTGCCCCTGGCTGTCGGTGCCCGTCGCGCCGCGGCTACCCCTTCTGTCGGGGCTGCCCCTGTCCGGCATGAGCGATTCCCTTCGGACCGAGCCTGATTGGGCCACCTCGGTGCTCCGGCGTGTCTACCGAGCGGCGAGCCGCCGATGCGCATTCTCGCACGGTATGCCGAAGTGTGAGCAGGGGAGTTCCCAACTACGGGCATAAAATCTTAAAACGAAGACGAAGTAGTATTAGAATTATCCTGTATCGTCTCGGCTCTCCGGTACCCGTACGCGGGGCGTCGCCCTCGGGCCGGCGGCCGTTTCGGTGGTGCCGACGACGCGATCCGCGTGACGGTCTACCCGTAGGCCGCGCGTCGTGCGTGCCGACAAGAAGTGATGCGCCCGCACCACCGTCGCAGGCTTCGTTTTCGGGGCCTGTCGCATGGTCGCTACCGTTCGTTCCATGGCGTACCCGTGGCTCACGCGGTGGGAGATAGTGCATGTCACTTCGTTGTGGGGTGCAGGAAGTCAAAAGTGGCCGAGTGTCCCGCGGATCAGGCCCTGGCGAAAGGAAGGGTGTGGGCGGCACACTCTCGCACAGAAGATCAGATTTCGGGTACATACGCCTCAATAAACGTGACCTTCGTGCAATTGAGTGGATCTTTGATATGGGGGCAATATTTGAAGTAGACATTCCCGTTCTTCTTAGCCCGGAGCTGCCGATATCGATCAATGCGGCCCGCTCGGTGGTGCGGCGGTGGGAGAAGGCGGGCGTGGTCCAGGCGGAAGCGATGCTTGCCCGTCAGGGTCGGCTTGTGCGCCTCACCGCCACCGGCATGCTTCTCATGACCGAACATGGTGGCGGTGCCGACGTGAGGGCTCAGACATCCGCCCTTGCCGTGCACTGGGCGCTCGCGAGTCGCGTGCGGCTCCGCATCGAAGAGGCTGCGCTGGGCGCCGGGCCGATGCGCGGGTGGGTGAGTGAGCGTCAGTGGCGACTCGACAACGCCGACGCGGTGTCGTCTGGTGACTACGTGCCGCATGGAATGGTCCTTCTTGCTGACGGAAGCGTGGGCGCGGTGCACATCGCCCACACGGCGGTGGAGCTGAACTGGCTTCAGTCGCAGCTGGCGGAGATCAGTAGGAACCACCCGCGCATCGTCATCGCCGTCCCGCCGGACCTCGGCGGTCGCGAGCCGGCCCTCGTCCTCGCTGATACGGCGGCCAAGATGGCGGTTCACCTGCAGTTCGTGGATCTCTGAGGACCTGTTGGTCCCATTCCGAACCCAAAGATCCGAATGGGCCGCGCGGGGCACACGCCATCGCGACTCCAAGCGTGCTGATGTCCCGCCCAATGGCGGACGGGTTGCGGGATGATTGGCGGTGCGTGACCTTTCTGGCGTGCCTGGGCTAAGGTAGAGGATTTTCTTGACGCTTAATGAGAATAATCGGCTCGACATACTGGTGGGTAAGCCTGAGGTGGTGCGGGAGGTCTTCGATTCGATGTCGGTCATGCTGGTGGGTCTGGACGGGCCGGAGCATCGGGTGGTCGCGACGAATGCGGCCTATCGCACATCGATGAACCGGGACGCGTTCGTGGGCGTGCCGTTGGTTGAGGTGTTCCCCGAGATAGTCGGTCAGCGGATTTCCGAGATGTGCGACTGGGTGTACCAGACCGGTCTCCCGCAGGTGGCGCGGAGCTGGCGCCTGCAGCTCGAGCTGGAGCCGGAATCGGGTCACCTCACCGAGATCTTCGTCGACTTCACCATGTCGCCTCGGCTCGGCCCGGACGGCACGGTGGTCGGCCTGAACTTCCACGGGGTGGACTCGACCGAGCGGACCCTGGAGGACCAGCGGATGCGGCGGGACGCAGCCGAGGCGGTCCAGCGTTACGAACAGGCTCGTGGTGTGATCACCGCGTTGCAGCGGCAGCTGCTGCCCGCGGGTCTTCCGGTGCTTCCGTCGGTGCGGATCGCGGCGAGTTATCTGCTGGCCGACGCCGACGACGCGGCCGGTGGCGACTGGTTCGACGCTGTCCCGGTGTCCGGTGGCCGGGTCGCGCTGGTGGTCGGGGACGTGGTCGGACACGGTGTGGCGGCCTCGGCCACGATGGGCCAGCTGCGGTCGGTGCTGCAGGACCGACTCGAGGACACCGGCGACATCCTGGCCGCGGTCGCCGCGGCCGATCGGCTGGCTCGGCGGATTCCCGGCGCTCGTGCCGCGACGGTGTGCGTTGTTCTGCTCGATCCGGCCGACGGCACCCTGATCTGCTGCTCAGCCGGTCATCCACCGCCGCTGATCGCCGGCTCGGACACCGCGCGGTTTCTTCCCGAGTCCGGGCAGGGGCCGTTGGGCACGGGAGCGTCCTACGCGGTGCTGCGTGACCGGCTCGAACCGGACGAGGTGCTGCTGCTTTACAGCGACGGCATCATCGAACGGCCCGGGCGCACCCCGGCCGCGGCCACCGCCGAACTGTCCCAGGTCCTGAGCGACGCGGTCGCCGGCCGCGGCCTCGACCTCGACGTCGCCGGCCTGTCCCTCGTCGACCGGGCCTGCATGCAGACCTTGGAGCTGCTGCTCCGTCCGACCGGCCACACCGACGACATCACCCTGCTCGCCGCGCAGCGCCACAATCCAGCGCCACCGCTGAGACTGGGCGGGCCGGCGACGACCTCGATGATCAATATCATGCGCGCCGCGTTGGAGGCCTGGGTGGAGATCCAGGAGGCAGGTGAGGCGGACCGGGTCGCACTCACGCATGCGGTCGTGGAGCTGGTGACCAACGCGTGCGAACATGGCCGGCCCGCCACGGCCGAGGGCACTGTCACCGTCAGCGCCGAGCTGCGCGACGACGGCGAGGCACGGGTCACTGTCGCGGACAACGGCCGATGGTGCGAACGGGCCCGGCCCGGCGACGCCGAGTATCGCCGCGATCACGGCTTTGGGCTGGCCATGGCCGCTTCCTTCACCGACCACCTCGATGTCGAACGCGGTGACCGTGGCACGACAGTGACGATCCACCGTCGGTTGTCACGCTCGGCCCGGCTGCTCACCGCCGAGCGGATCGGCCATGATGTCACCCGCGCCGCGCAGGACGAACCCGAGCTGATGCTCATTCTCGATCAGCCGAACGCGCCCAGCAGCCGGATCGCGATCCACGGCCCGCTGGACGCGAGCAACGCCGGGGAGCTGGGGGTGGAGCTCGACCGGCTCACCCTCGGCGGCACCCACGAGCTGATCGTCGACCTCACCGCGGTCACCCACCTCGCCAGCGCCGCGGTCGCCGAGCTGTACCGCACCGACCCGCGAAGCGAGAGGCGGCACTATCCGCTGCGGCTGTACGCCCCCGCCGGTAGCACCGCCCACCACGTGCTCAGCCTCGTCGACCTGCCACACACCACCGGCGACCCCCATCATGCGCAGGCCGGACTGGGAGATGACTGACCGGGCGGACCTCAGCCGGTCTGCGGGCTGAGGCCGACCGCCTCGATGCCGGCGACGGCGGCCAGCTCGTCGTTGTCCGACGTGTCGCCGGAGACGCCGACCGCGCCCACCAGCTCCCCGGTGGCGGAACGCACGAGCACCCCGCCGGGCACCGGCACCAGGGCACCGCCGATCGCGGACGTCGCGGCCGCGATGAAGTACGGCTGCTGTTCGGCGCGTGCCATGAGTGCCCGACTGCCGAGGCCGAGGGCCACCGCGCCGTGCGCCTTGCCGAAGGCGATCTCGAACCGCTTCGTCGACGCGCCGTCCTCGCGCTCGACGGCGACGACATGGCCACCGGCGTCCAGCACGACCACGGTGAGCGGTCCGAGGCCGTGCTCGCGGCCCGCGGCCCGGGCCGCGGCGACGATCCGTCGGGCCACGTCCAGCGGCAGCGCCGTCATGAGCGGACCATCTCCTTCTTCTCCTGGTCGCGCTTCTTCTGGGCGCGCCGGTGCTCGTGCAACAGGGGTTCGGTGTAGCCGTTCGGCTGGTCGACGCCCTCGAACAGCAGCGCCCGCGCCGCGGCGAAGGCGAGCTCCTCGAAGGCCGGGGCCATCGGCCGGTACCCCGGCTCGCCGGTGTTCTGCGCGTCGACGAGCGCCGCCATCCGGCGCAGCGACTCCTCTACCTGCTCGCGGGTGACGACGCCGTGCCGCAGCCAGTTGGCGACGTGCTGGGAGGAGATGCGGCAGGTGGCGCGGTCCTCCATCAACGGGGTGCCGGCCAGGTCGGGCACCTTCGAACAGCCGATGCCGAGCTCGACCCAGCGCACGACGTAGCCGAGCACGCCCTGGACGTTGTTGTCGACCTCGGCGGCGATCTCCTCGGGCGACCAGCCGTCCGCCGACTCGGCGAGCGGGACGGCGAGCAGCTCCAGCCGGTCAACCGGACGGCGTCGGGCCAGCTCGCGCTGCCGGTCCGCCACCGAGACCTCGTGGTAGTGCAGCGCGTGCAGCGCCGCGGCGGTCGGCGACGGCACCCAGGCGCAGGACGCGCCGGCCAGCGGATGCCCGATCTTCTGCGCCGTCATGTCGGCGAGATTGTCCGGCGCGGCCCACATGCCCTTGCCGATCTGGGCCCGCCCGGGGAAGCCGAGAGCGAGACCGACATCGACGTTGTTGTCCTCGTAGGCGCGGATCCAGGTCTCGTCGCGCATGGCGGCCTTGCGGACCATCGGCCCGGCCAGCATCGAGGTGTGGATCTCGTCGCCGGTCCGGTCCAGGAACCCGGTGTTGATGAAGACGACGCGGTCCCGGGCCTCGTACACACAGCGCCTGAGGTTGACCGAGGTACGGCGCTCCTCGTCCATGATGCCGAGCTTGATCGTCGCCGGCGGGAGCTGGAGCAGGCGCTCGACCCGGGCCATCAGCTCGACGGTGAACGCGACCTCGTCCGGGCCGTGCAGCTTGGGCTTGACCACGTACGCCGAGCCGGTGCGGGAGTTGCCGCCGGCGGTGTCGCCGCGCAGGTCGTGCACGCTGCCCAGGCCGGTGACCAGCGCGTCGAGGATGCCCTCGGGCACCGGCCGGCCGTCGCCGTCGAGCACCGCGTCGGTGGTCATCAGCAGCCCGACCTGGCGGATGAGCAGCACCGAGCGGCCCGGCAGGGTGACGGTGCCGCCGCCGGTGGTCGTGTACTCGCGGTCGGCGGCGAGGGTCCGGGTGAACGAGCGGCCGCCCTTGTCCACCTCGGCGGTGAGCCGGCGCCGCATCAGCTGTAGCCAGTTGCGGTAGCCGAGCACCTTGTCCGCGGCGTCGACGGCCGCGACCGAGTCCTCCAGGTCCATGATCGTGGTGAGTGCGGCCTCGACGACGACGTCGCTGACGCCGGCGCGGTCGCCCGCCCCGACCGGGTGGCTCCGGTCGACCTGGATCTCGACATGCAGCCCGTGCCGGGTCAGCAGGACGGCCGCCGGCTCGCCGCCCGCACCGGCCGCACCGCTCTCGCCGGCCGCACCGCTCTCGCCGCCCGCACCGCGGAAGCCGACGAACTGCGTGGGGTCGGCCAGCCGGACGCCGGCCCCGTCGACGGTGACGACGAGCCCGTCGGCGTCGACCGCGTATCGGGTCGCGTCCGCGTGCGAGCCGCCGGCCAGCGGGAAGCTCCGGTCGAGAATCTCGCGGACCCGGGCGATGACCGCCGCGCCGCGGACCGGGTTGTAGCCGCCGCCGCGCTCCCGGCCGCCCGCCTCGTCGATGACGTCGCTGCCGTAGAGGGCGTCATAGAGGGAGCCCCACCGGGCGTTGGCGGCGTTGACCGCGTACCGGGCGTTGAGCAGCGGCACGACCAGCTGCGGGCCGGCCAGGGTCGCGAGCTCGTCGTCCACGCCGTCGGTGCCGATGGTGAACGGCGCGGGCTCGTCGACCAGGTAGCCGATGGAGGTCAGGAACCCGGCGTAGTCACCGCGCTCGGGCCGGCCGGGCGCGCGCCGGTGGTGGTCGTCCACGGCCCGCTGGAGCTCGTCCCGCCGCGCGAGCAGCTCCCGGTTGCGTGGGGTCAGCTCGTTGATGATCTCCGCGGCGCCCGCCCAGAACGCTGCCTGGTCGACACCCGACCCGGGCAGGGCCTCGTCGGCGACGAACTGGTGCAGCTCGCTGGCGACGCGCAGTCCGACGACGTCGATGTAGTCAGGCACTGGCCCATCCCGAGTTCACTAGCCCATCCCGAATTTCGTATGGTGAAATAGTTTCTCCGCTAGTTCGAGACGCTACTGAGGGATGTCGCACGGTGTCAACGCAGGCCGCGCCAGAAGAGACCGCCCCGACACAGGCCGCGGCCGTGCCCGGGGTGCAGTCGGTGCACCGCGCGCTGGACCTGCTCGAGATCCTCGCTGCGGCCGGCGGCCGGCTCCCCATGGCCGAGGTCGCGGCGCGCGCGCAGCTGCCGACACCGACCGTGCACCGGCTGCTGCGCACGATGGTCGGGCGCGGCTACCTGCGCCAGCTGCCCGACCGCAGCTACGCGCTCGGCTTCCGGCTCGTGCCGCTGGGCACCCAGGCGAACGCGATGGTCGGCGCCAACGCGGCCGGCGTCCTGCGCGACCTGGTCGCCGAACTGGGCGAGACGGCCAATCTGGCCGTGCTCTCCGGCGCCCAGGCCGAGTACGTCGCCCAGGCGCCGTCGCGGTACGCGATGCGTATGTTCACCGAGGTCGGGCGGCGGGTCGACCTGCACTCGACCGGTGTGGGCAAGGCACTGCTCGCGCAGCTGGACGACGACGAGGCGCTCGGGCTCGCCCGCGGCCGCGGGCTGCCCCGGTACACACCGCACACCGTGGGTACCGAGACCGCGCTGCGCGCCGAGCTGCGCCGGATCCGCGAGCGGGGCTTCGCGCTCGACGAGCAGGAGCAGGAGATCGGTGTGCGCTGCGTGGCCATAGCCCTGGACCCGGCGAGCGCGCCGGGCGTGGCGGTCTCGGTGTCCGGGCCGACGGCACGGATGACCGACGAGCTGGTCGAGCGCGCGGTTGGGCTGCTGCGGGCGGCGGCGTCCCGGCTGGCCGGGGACCTGCGGGGCTGAGCTGGGCGGGGGCTGGGCGAGGCTCGGCGGGGCGCGTGGACAACAGTCCCCGGGCACTGTTCATATCGCGGAATAACTTTTCCATAAAATGGAAGACGCCGATGGCCTCCATCGCGTGCCGTCGGCCTGTCCGCGCTGGCCCCGCTCATCGTCGACCCGGCCGCCGGGCCGGGTGGGTTTACTGGCGGTCCGCGAGGCCCAGCACGGCGGCGAGGGCCGCGGTCACGGCCTCGCGCAGCTCGTCGGCCGACACCGCGGACAGCCGGGTCAGCGTCCCGGCGTCCCGGGCGACGCCGACCCCGAACAGCAGGGCGACAGCCAGCTCGGCGGCCAGCTGCGGGTCGGGGCTGTCGGTGGTCTCGCGCAGCGGCCCGAGCACGGTGTCGAGCCGCTCGCGGGTCGCCTGGCGCGCGGCGCCGTCGACCTCCCGGCGGAAGACGTTCTGGGCGGCGGCGCTCACGCCGGTCGACGTCCACTTGTCGAACGCCCGGTCCACCATCCCGCGCACCGTCGCCAGCGGGCTCGCCGTCACCTCCTCCGAAGGAACGGCGGTCGTCCCCGCACCGGTGGCCGTGCCGGTTCCGGTGGCCGTGCCGGTTCCGGCGGCCCAGCCGGCGCCGGTTCCGTCAGTACCGATTCCGTGGGTTCCGGATGCGGGCGGTTCCGGCGGGTGCGGCGTGGCCGGAAGGGCGCCGTCGCTCGGAGCGGCCTGCTCGATGAGCGGATCAGCGGCCAGAACGGCCCGGTAGAGGCCCTCCTTGCCGCCGAAGTAGCGCGCGATGAGCGCCGGGTCGACGCCGGCCCGGTCGCCGACCGACCGGATCGCCGTCCCCGCGTAGCCGCGCTCGGCGAACAGGTCGGCCGCCGCGGCGAGCAGCGCCTGGCGGCTGCGCGCGGCGTCGCGCCGCCGAGTGGTGTTCATGACCGGACATCCTCCGCCATGACGAGTCCCGCGGCGGTCGAGCCCGCCGATTCCTCCTCCAGTGTCGCCAGTTCCGCCCGGCGCGCCGCCCCCATCGGGCGGATCGTCGCGGCCGGGGTGCCGGGCAGGGCCAGCGCGGTGAGCGCGGCCAGCGCGCAGATCCCGCCGGCCACCAGGAACGCCGTCGTGTACCCGCTGCCGGTCGGTTCGATCGAGCCGACAGGGGTGTGGGCGGCGAGCAGCGCCGCGCCGAGCGCGCTGCCCACCGAGCCGCCGGCGGTGCGCAGCACCTGGTTGAAGCTGGTCGCGCTGCCCGTCTCGTGCGGCGGGACGGCTCCGATGATCAGGGCGGGCATCGCGGCGAAGGCCAGCCCGATACCCACCCCGAACAGGAAGGTGGCCGCGCCCAGCTCGACGAGATAGTCGTGGCTGACGGCCAGGCCGAACAGGGCGAGGGCCAGCGCGAGCAGGCCGGACAGCAGCAGGCCCCGGCCACCGCCGGTGCGCGGGCCCAGCCAGCGTGACCACCGGCTGGCCAGCACCGTCCCGACCGACAGGGGCAGGATCACCAGGCCGAGCACCGCCGGTGAGGCGCCGAAGCCGTAGCCGGTCGAGGTCGGCGCCTGCGCCAGCCGGTTGATCAACGTCATCGCGTTGAACATGCCGAAGCCGGCCAGCGCCGCGCACACGTCGGCGATGAGCACCGGCCGCGCCGTCAGGTAGTTCAACTCGATCAGCGGGTTGTCCGTCCGCAGCTCGACCAGGGCCCAGGCGACCCCGCAGCCGACTCCACCCACCAGTAGCGCGAGGACCGCCGGGGACAGCCAGCCCCACGACTCGCCCTCACTCAGCGCGACCAGCACCGGGGTCAGCGCAGCGGCGAACAGCACCGCGCCCCGCAGGTCGATCCGCCCGCGGGCGGTGCGCGCGCTCGCCCGACCCGGGACGACCACGAGCACGGCCGCCATCGCGGCCGCAGCCAGCGCGGCGGCCACCCAGAATCCGGCGTGGTAGTCGAATGTGTCCGCCAGCAGCCCGCTCAGCGGGTAGCCCAGGCCGGCACCGGTCGCGACCGTGATGGACAGCGCGGCGACCCCCGGAGCCATCTTGTGCGGGGGCAGCAGGTCACGGGCCAGCGCCAGCGCGAGCGGCATCAGGCCCATTCCGACACCCATCAGGCCGCGCCCGACCAGCAGCTGCGCGAAGCCGTCCGCGGTGGCGGAGAGGACCGAGCCGACCGCGACCGCGCCCAGGCCGGCGAGCAGCACGGTCCGCCGGTGCGGCCCGTCGCCGAGGCGCCCGATCAGCGGAGTGGACGCGGCTCCGATCAGCAGGGTGAGGGTGAGCAGCCACTGGGCGTTGCCCAGCGAGACGTGCTGGGCGGCCGCGATCGTCGGGATCAGCGGTGTGCCCAGCGTTCCGATGACGGCGATCACGAGCCCGCAGTAGACGAGCACGCCCAGCAACAGACTCGGGCGCGGGTGCGACCCCCCAGGACCGCCCCCGACCTCGGCGCCGCCCCCGGCCCCGCCCGAGATCTCGACCCCGCCCGAGATCTCGTCGGCGGCCGTCCTCGGTTGGATGATGCCTCGCTTCGCGCGCACGTCGTGCCCCCAGTCTGGTCTTCGCCTGATGTCATCATAGGATGACATCAGGCGAAGACAAGTTCTGGCGCAACGAGTAGCCGCAGGTCACGTTCGGAGCGAACATCGCCCGGGCCGGCACCGCCGGTGCCGGGCCGGGCGGCCTCCCTTACCCGCAGACCCGGATGGAGCGCGGGGGAACCCAGTGTCGCTGTCCGTTCTCCCAGACCCAGTGGCCATCCACATGACGCCAGAAGCACCCGTACGCGGCACCGGTGACATGGTGGCGAGGCGGAACAGCCTGCGCGGGAACCGCGAACAGAACCGAGCCCACCGCGGTGGCGGCAATCAGCAGCGGAAATCCCGAAATCCTTCGGCGCGCCATCTCTGCTCCCTTCGGTGCATTGAATACGAGCCGTCGGGGAAGCCTCGGCCTGACTGCGGACGAGGCATACCCGTTGCCTGCGCGCGACAACCGCGTTCGCGCGGACACACCAAACGGCCGAGAATCATCCGGATACGCGTGAGCAGATCAATGGAAATCCATGCGGTAGACAATCGGTCTGGTGATTCATAGCCCACACATAGATTCCGCACGGGTTGGGCACAGGTGCCCCCGAAAGGCTCGTGACCGTGCAGAATCAGACACCGGCCGAAGGTGCCCGGCCATGACGTCCGCGGGCCGGCTGACCGCGCGTCGTCGGCCACTGGTCGCGCTGGTCGTCGTGATCGTGGTGGTGGCCGTCATCGCGGGGATCACGATCTACCTGGTCGGCCGCGGTGGCTCCTCGGACGCGGCGGCGACCGTGAGCTCCCGGACCGTGACCGCGCAGATCGGGACGATCCGGCAGTCCATCTCCACCAGCGGCACGATCGCGCCGGCCACTCAGGCTGACCTGACCTTCCCGGCTTCGGGCAAGGTCACCGGCGTCCTGGTGCACGAGGGCGACCCGGTGACCACCGGGCAGCAGCTCGCGACCATCGACTCGGCGTCGCTGACGGCGAGCCTCGCCCAGGCCAGGCTGACGTTGGCCAACAGCCAGGCGAAGCTGGCCGCCGACCAGACGGCGGGGGTGTCCAGCGAGCAGCTCGCCGCCGACCAGGCGTCGGTCACGACCGCGACGGACGGGGTCACCGCGGCGCAGACGGCGCTGGCCGGGGCGACCATGACGTCGCCGGTCAACGGAGTCGTGGTGAGCGTCTCGCTCGTGGTGGGCCAGCAGGTGTCCGGATCATCGTCCGGCGCGGGCGGCTCCGGGTCCTCCGGCGGCGGGTCCGGCGTCTCGGCCGGGGGGACGGGTTCCGCGGCCGGGGCGTCCGGCGGCTCGGGAGAGACGTCGTCCACCTCGTCGTCGGGTGGGCAGATCACGGTCATCAGTACTGATTCGTGGATCGTCAACGCGAGCGTCGACTCCAACAGCGTCGGCCTGATCGCGAAGGGCAACCAGGCGACGATCGTTCCGGGCTCGGGCACCTCGACCGGCACCGGTGGCGGCACCGGCGGCACCAACGGCTCGGGCGGCACCAACGGCTCCGGCGGGGCCGCCGGGGCCAACGGGGCCGCCGGTACGGCCGGCACCGGCGGCACGATCTACGGGACGGTGTCCTCGGTCGGCCTGATCGCCTCCGGTTCCGGGCAGACGGCGACCTTCCCGGTGGTGATCAAGGTGACCGGCAGTCCCAGCGGGCTGCACGCCGGCGACACCGCGACCGCGACGCTGATCTACAAGCAGCTCGGTGACGTCCTGGTCCTCCCGGCGGCGGCCATCAGCCAGCAGGACGGGAAGTCCGTCGTCCGGGTCGTGTCGGGCACGACGACGACCACCCGGACGGTGACGACCGGAATCTCCGGCGGCGGCTCCACCCAGATCGTCTCCGGTCTGTCCGAAGGCGACCAGGCGCTCGTCGAGGTGCCGGGCGGCGCGGCCGGTCCGGGTGGGTCCGCCGGGGGCACGGGCGCCAGGACCGGTGGCCAGGGCTACGGCGGCGCCGGTTCCGGCGGTGGCGGGTTCCCGGCCGGTGGCGGCGGGTTCCAGGGCGGCGGCCGGTTCACCGGCACCGGTGGTAACTGACATGGCCGGCGAACCCGGTGCCCGGGCGGTCGCTCCGGTCATCGAGCTGGACCAGGTGGGCAAGTCCTACCGCGCCGGAACGCTGGACGTCGCCGCGCTGCGCGGCGTCTCGGCCCGCATCGCCGAAGGCGAGTACGTCGCCATCGTCGGGCCGTCCGGCTCGGGGAAGTCGACGTTGATGCACATCATCGGCTGCCTCGACGTGCTCACCGCGGGGACCTACCGGCTCTCCGGTGAGGACGTGGGCACGATGACCGAGGCCGAGCTGGCCGAGATCCGCAACCGTCGGATCGGATTCGTGTTCCAGCAGTTCAACCTGCTGCCGTCGCTGTCCGCGTGGCGCAACGTCGAGCTTCCGCTCGTCTACCGCGGTGAGCGCCGGGAGTCGCGCCGGCGCCGGGCCGTCGCCGCGCTCGACCGGGTCGGTCTCGCGGACCGGATCGAGCACCGCCCGGGGGAGCTCTCCGGCGGCCAGCAGCAGCGGGTCGCGGTCGCCCGGGCGCTGGTCGGCGACCCGTCCCTCATCCTCGCCGACGAGCCCACCGGCAACCTGGACTCGACGGCGACCAGAGATGTGCTCAACCTCTTCGACGAACTGCACGAGCAGGGCCGGACGATCGTCCTGATCACTCACGAGCAGGAGGTGGCCGACCGGGCCCGCCGGGTCGTGCGGATCCGGGACGGACTGATCGAGTCCGACACGGCGGGCGACCCGGCCTCGGCAGCCACCGCGGCCCGCCCGGCCCGCGCGGCGGCCGGAGCGGCTGAGGCGGGGACCCGCTGATGGGCTGGCTCGAGACGTTCCGCACCGGACTGGACGCGATCCGCACCCATCGGCTGCGTTCCGGCCTGACGGTGCTCGGCATCCTGATCGGAATCGCCGCCGTGGTACTCACGGTGGGCCTCGGCGTGGGCGCCCAGGACAAGGTCGGATCGCAGATCAGCTCCCTGGGCAGCAACCTGCTGATCGTCTCGCCGGGTAGTTCGACCAGCTCCACCGGTGTGCGCGGCGGGTTCGGCTCCGCCTCGACGCTCACCGTCGCCGACGCGACCGCGTTGGCCTCGAAGACCTCCGCGCCCGACATCGACGGGGTGGCCCCGGTCAAGCAGAGCTCGATGGCGGTGCTGAACGGTTCGACGAACTGGACGACGACCGTGGTCGGCACCACCCCGGCCTGGCTGTCCGTCCGCAACCGCTCCCTCGACGCGGGCCGTTTCCTCACCACGACGGACGACGCCCAGTCCGCGGCGGTCACCGTGCTGGCCGCGGACACGGCCACCGAGCTGTTCGGCCGGCGCAGCCCGGTCGGCCAGAGCGTGACGATCAACAACATCCCGTTCACGGTCGTCGGAGTGCTCGACTCGGCCGGTTCGGACAGTTCGAGCAACCTCGACGACCAGGCGATCGTCCCGATGTCCACCGGGGCGAGCCGCCTGTTCGGCGGGACGACGCGCACCTCGGTCTCGTCGATCTACATCAGGGGACGGTCGTCGGCCACCCTGTCGGCGGCCTACCAGGAGGCGACGAGCCTGCTGCTGAACCAGCACGGCGGCACGAACTCGGCCAGCGCGGACTTCACGATCACCAGCCAGGAGTCCCTGCTGGACACGGCGACGTCCGTCAGCCGGACGCTGACCGCCCTGCTGGCCGGCATCGCGGCGCTGTCCCTGCTGGTGGGCGGGATCGGTGTCATGAACATCATGCTCGTCTCGGTGACCGAGCGCACCCGTGAGATCGGGCTGCGCAAGGCGCTGGGCGCGCCGCCCGCGGCGATCCGGCGGCAGTTCCTCATCGAGGCGTCGCTGCTCAGCCTCGCCGGAGGAGCGATCGGCGCACTGCTCGGCATCAGCGGCGCCCTGGCGCTGCCCCGGTTCATCGACAACCCGGTGGCGATCGTCTGGTGGGCCGTGCTCGGCTCGCTGGCCGTCGCGGTCGCGATCGGTGTCGCCTTCGGTGTGTACCCCGCCAGCCGGGCCGCCCGGCTGGCTCCCATCGACGCGCTCCGCAGCGACTAGCCCCGCGGCGAACAGCGCCCATGACGCAGCGACCAGCTTCCATGACGAGGACGGACACCATGACTGGCCAGGTTCCGCTTTCCGTGCCGCCGATCGGCGGCCGTCCGGCGCGGCGTTCCGCGGCCGTCGCGGCCGCCTCCGCCGCCGTGCTGATAGCCGTGCTGGGCGGCTGCGGTGGTTCCTCCGGGACGTCGGCCGCGCCGGCGGGCCAGGGCGGTGCCACCCCCGGCCAGGGCGGCGGGGCGGGAGCGGGCGGGGCCGCGGCGTCCGGGCTCATCGCGGAGGTCGACTCCGGCACCATCCAGGTGCAGAGCCAACAGTCCGGCCAGGTCGCGGTGAAGTACGGCGACACCACGACGTTCACCGAGACCACCTCCGCGGCGCTGAGCGACGTCAGGGAAGGCGTGTGCGTCACCGCGGCGGACGTGCCGGCGGGCGGCGCCCAGCCGTCGGGCGCGCCGGCCGGCGGCCAGGCCTCCGGCGCGCCGGCCTCGGCACGGCCCACCGCCATGCCCACCTCCTTCACCGCGACGACGGTGGTGATCAGTCAACCGGCCGACGGTTCCTGCGCCGGACCGAACGCCGGGGCCCGGCCCACCGGTCAGCCCCAGCAGAGCGGCCAGCCGCAGCCCCGCCCCAGCGGCGCCCCGGACGGCCAGAACGGTTCCGGCGGTCAGAACGGCCAGGGCGGTCAGAACGGCCAGGGCAGGCAGGGCGCTTTCGGCGGCGGCGGGTTCGGTGGTCGCGCGAGCGGCAAGGTGACCTCGGTGTCCGGCTCCACGATCACCGTCGCGGGGACCAGCTTCGGCACTGACCAGGCTGTCACCTACACGGTGCTCGTCGGCGCGGACACCAGGTACACCCAGTCGGCCGCGGCGACGTCCGCCGCGCTGGCCGCCGGGAAGTGCGCGGTCGCGAACGGCACCACCGACGAGACCGGCACCGTCACGGCCACCCGGATCGCGCTGAGCGCGGCGACGAACGGCGCCTGCGCCACCGGCTTCGGCGGCCGGGGCTCCGGCTCGGGCGGCAGCGGATCCGGCGGAACAGGCACCGCGAATGGCTGACGCGACGCCGGGGGCCGGTACGGCACAGGCGGTTGACACGACCCCGCGGGCCGGCGACGGTTCGCGGCCGGCACGGCGCCGGCCGCGAAGGCCACGCAAGGCCGCCGTCGGCGCGGTCGCGGCCGTGGTGCTCGTCGGGACGGGTGTCGGCACGGGCGTCGCGGTCACCGCCGACGACGGTCCGTCCTACCGGCTCGCCGCTGCGACCACCTCGTCGGTCACCCAGACACTGACCTCGGTCGGGACGCTGAGCACCGTCAACACGGCGACGCTGTCCTTCCCGGTCGGCGGAACGGTGACCGGAGTGCCGGTGCAGATCGGGGACCAGGTCAGCGCCGGGCAGGTCCTGGCGAACCTGGACCCGACCGTGCTGCGCGGCGCACTCGACACGGCGAACCAGAACCTGGCGAACGCACGGCTCGCCCTGGCCGACGACGCGTCCGGCCAGACGTCCACCGGCGGCGGGCAGGGGACCACCGCGGCGCTGGCGTCCACGACGTCAAGAGCGGGGGGCTCCTCGGGTCTCACGGTCAGCCTGCTCGCGAACGCCCCGTCAGTGCCCGCCGTGAGCGGGTCCGCGGGTGTCGCCGTCATCCCGGTCACCAGCACCTCCGCCGCCGGATCCGCGAAGCCGGGCGCGCTGGGCACCGCGGTCACCACGGCCCAGCAGGACGTCGTCGCCGCCCAGTCGGCGCTCGACGGCGTCCTGACCGACCTCGGCGCCGATCTGGGTTCGCTGACGGCCCAGGGCGGGGGCTGCGCGGTGACCGCCGGCTCGCCGCCCGAGCCCATCTCCTACCTGGCCACGCCAACCCCCACCGACTCCTCCGGCCGGGCCGGGACGATCAGCGGCACGGTCGGGGCCCAGGACACGGTGACCCTGAGCAGGAACGGAGTGGTGATCGCGACCCGGACCGGCCCGTACACCTTCAGCGGTCTGGACACCGGCACCCAGTACACCGTGACGATCCGGCCGGCCGGGCTGGTCGGCACCATCGACGTCACGCGGTGCCAGAACGCGATCAGTGGTCTCGTCACCCGGTTCAGCACCGGTTCCGGCGCGTCGGGGGAGTCGAACCTGGCGACCCTGGTGTCCCGGCTGGCCTCGGCGAAGGTCAACCTCGACACGGCGGTCGCCGCCCTGCGTGGTGCCGGGACCCCGGCGACAGGTGCCCCGGTCGCTCCGTCGACCGGCCCGCGGCCCGGCGGGACGCCCAGCGCCGGCGCCGGCGCCGGCGCCGGCGCCGGCGCCAGCCCCAGCCCCAGCCCCAGCCCCAGTGCCGGCGGAACGACCGCGCCCTCTCCGCGGCCGACCGCGACCGGCACCCCGCAGGCGGCCCACGGCACGTCGCGCGAAGGCTCGTCGGACGGGTCCGGCAGCCCGTCGACTCCGGCCGCCACGCCGACCGGGCCCGGTTCGGGTGGTTCGGGCGACGCGGCTGGCAACGGCTCGTCCGCGGGCACGGACCGTGGCGGCTCCAGCGGCTCCAGCGGCCTGGGTGTTTCGGGCGGTTCCGGTGGCGGTGTTGCCGGCGGTTCAAGCGGTGGTGTGTCCGGCGGCTCGGGCGGCGGGGCGACGACCCGCGTGGCCCAGCCCGCCACCGCCGAGCAGCTCGCCGCGGACCAGGCCGCCATCGACGCCGCCGTCGCCCAGGTCGCCGTGGCCCAGCAGAACCTGAACGGGGCCACGCTCACGAGCCCGGTCAGCGGGACGGTGGCCGCCATCTCGCTCGTCGCCGGCACCACCGTGGGCGCGTTCTCGACGAGCGGCACCATCACGGTGCTCGGGGCCGGTGACCGGCAGATCACCACCACCGTCCCGCTGTCCGCCGTCGACACCGTCAAGGTGTCGAACCCGGCGACGGTCCTCGTGGACGGCGTCAAGGAGCCACTGACCGGCACCGTCTCGTCGATCGGCGCGCTGAACAGCACCACCGGCTCGACCACGACCTATCCCGTCAGGATCGTCCTGAAGTCGACGAGCACCCGGCTCTTCGACGGCACCGGAGCCACTGTGTCGATCACGGTGAAGGAGGTCAAGGACGTGCTGACCGTGCCGACGTCCGCCGTGCACCGGGTCGGCCAGCTGGCCACGGTGACCGTGCTCCGGGACGGGAGGGCGACGGCCGTCCGGGTGGAGACCGGCGCCGTGGGCTCCGAGCGCATCGAGGTGACCTCGGGACTCGAATCCGGCGACCAGGTCGTCCTCGCGGACATCAACGCCGACCTGCCCTCGAGCGGTTCGAGCGGTTCCGCCGACAACGGCGGGCTTTTCGGCGGTGGCACCGGCGGCGGCTCGTTCGGCGCGGGGGGCACCGGCGGTGGCCCCGGTGGCCGCTTCGCCGGCGCCGGTGGGGGTGGCGGTCCCGGCTGACCTTCCTTACGGGAACCTCAGGGTGCGCCGGCTGAAACGGAGCCGGCGTCGGCCTTCGTGCGCCAGCGGGTGACAGGTACCTCATCGACCCGCGCAGGGCGCGGACCGTCCATCGCGGCGGCGAGAAGGTCGGGTCGGAAATTCCGGGGAGCCAGCTGAGGCCTTGCCACGGACTCCCCAGGAGATGGTCTGTTCTCAACGCGGTCAGCACGCCCCACAAGAACCACGTGCCGCTGCCGCGGGCATTCCTGCCAGACCGTCCAGGCACACCGCGCCGCACTGCGGTCGGACGACGGCTACATCGTTCGCGTGCTGAGGGCTGCTCCGAGCCGCGCGCCCCACATCTCGGCACGATCCGTCTCGCCGTCGGCGAGCGGCCCCTCGGTTCCGGTGACGTGGAAGCTCGGTCCCTTCTCGGCGTTGCGGAAACCGCGCCTCCGCAACGCCCTGAAGATTGCGTTCGACGCTGTTCCCGGCTGGAACCGGACCTTCGTCGAGGTGTCGAACGACACCGCGGGCAGGTCCGGCCGGGGCACGGCCCGCTGAATCCACTCCCGGACGCCGCTGTCCGTCTCGGTGATGGGCGCGGCCTCCTTCTCGGCGACCTGGCGCCGGGACTGCGGCCTTGGCATCGAGAATCCATGGGTGGGCGCGCCGACGACGAGAAGCCCCAGGTCGGCAGGGAGCTGGGCCGGTGCGTCCGCGGGACCGACGACGGCGACGGAATCCTCACCGACGGCCTGGGCGATACCCGTGGCGACGGCGCAGGCAACAGTGAGGGTGTTGCCGAAGACTGATTCGGTGACAATCAGAACAGCCATCGTGACGCCTGCCTGCCAGTTGTGTTCCGTCGTGGACGGATCATCCAATGCGTTTATTTTCTGCCTAATTCCGTCGGCCGCATCGGGACGTTCATCTCGGCCGTTCCCGTCGTTGGTCCCGCGGGCGGGGGTCGGTGGGAGTGCGCAGCATGCCCGGTACGGCTGTCGCTGATGGCGGCGGCGGCGTCCTGGTGGTTCGATACGCCGGTGACGCGTCAGCAGTTCGTCCGACCGAGCCCGCGGTTTGTCACGGGGGCGTTCCTGCTCAGCGGAATGACGCACCTGGCGCGGCCGTCGCTCTTCGAGCCGCTGGTGCCGCGGGCGATCCCACGGCCCCGCGAGGTCGTCTATGCCAGCGGCGTCGCGGAGCTGGCCTGCGCGGCCGGGTTGCTGACGAAGGCTTCCTGGGCGGGCCGGGCGAGCGCGGCCCTCCTGGTCGGAGTCTGGCCGGGAAACCTGCAGATGGCCTGGACGCCACGGCCCGGGCCCGGCGTGGCGGAGGCCGGCCGGGTGACGTCGCGCTGGCCGCTGTCGCGTGGGCGCGGATGCCGCTGCAGATCCCGATGATCCGCGCGGTCCTGACCACCCGCCGGCCCGGGTGACGGCCGGCGGCTGACCTGGCGGCGCTCATCCCGCCGCTGGGGCGTCACCCCGCTGGGAGACGTGTTCGCGCAGCGCGGGGATCACCTCGTCGAGCAGGCGGCGGACGATGCGGTCGGCGGCACCGGCACCGGCACCGGCACCGGCACCAGTGCCGGGTGCGGGCATGAAGATGAAGTGCCGGGCGCCGGCGTCGACGAAGTCGCGGAGCCTGGCCGTGACCTCCCGCGCCGTCCCGGCCGCCGCCACGCTGTCGACCATGGCCCGGAAGTCCTGGTTGTAGTTGCCCCCCATCGTGCGCGCGGCCGCCTCGCGGGCCCGGTCGCCGTCCGGGTCGACGTTGACGAACACGAACGCGTACCACTCGAATCCGCTCAGATCACGTCCGGCTTCGGCCGCGGCCTGGCGGATGGTCCGTGCCGAGGCGGCGTAGCGGCGCGGTGAGTAGAGGTAGGGCATCCAGCCGTCACCGAGCAGGGCGGCGCGGCGCATCGCCGGCTCCTTCCTGCCGGCGACGACGATGGGCGGGCCGCCGGGCCGGGCCGGCGCCGGGTGGATCCGGACGTCCTCCATCGGGTAGAACGGGCCGTCGTGGGAGATCGTCCGGGCCGTCCAGAGCCGCCGGAGCAGGCCGATCGCCTCGTCGGTGCGCCGACCGCGCTCCCGGACCGGGACCTGGCAGGCGCTGAACTCCTGCGGGTACTCGCCGCCGATGCCGACGCCGAGGACGAGCCGCCCGCCGGTGGCCCGGTCGAGGTCGGCGACCTGCTTGGCCACGATCGCCGGCGGATACAGCGGCAGGAGCAGGATCGACGTCCCGACGCGCACCCGCTCGGTGACCGCTGACAGGCGGGCCAGGCCCATCATGGCCTCACCCGACGGGTTCCGGGAGGCGACGTGCCCGCCCGTCCACAGCGAGTCGATCGGCAGTTCCTCCAGGGCGGCGGCCCGTTTCAGGTCGCCCCCGGCGACGAACCCGACTGAGATCGCCTCCGCCTGCGTGGCCATCGGACACCTCCACGGTTCGCGCCGTCCCGCCGCGCGGACCCGCGGGAGTCGACCGGCCGAGCGTGCGGCAGACCACCGGCCCCGGGCAACCGACCCGGGACCCGGGTCTACCCGGATGTCACCCGCCGCCGCGGCCGGCGGATGTGCTCGGGAACGCGACGCCACCAGCGGGGCCAGACGAGAAACGCCTCCGCCTCCAGGATGGCGAGTGAGATCCGGAGCAGGTCGGACGATCTCGGGAAACAGACGTACCGGGGCTGCCAGCCGGGCTGGAACTTGGCGTTGAACCGGTACAGGCTGTCGATCTGGAACCAGCGGGACAGGAACATCAGCAGACCACGCCAGGCCCGGATCACCGGCCCGGCGCCGAGGCGTTCCCCGTGCTCGAGCGCGGAGCGGAAGAACGCGAAGTTCAGCGAGAGCCGCTCGACGCCGAGCTCAGCGGCCTGGCGGAGCGCGCTGACGATGAGGAACTCGTTCAGCCCGTTGTCGGCGGTCCGGTCCCGCAGCATCGCGTTCAGGGACAGCCCGCCGCGCCCCCACGGGACGAAGTGCAGCAGGGCGCGCAGGCGGGGCTCGCCGTCGGCCGGGTCGGGGGCGAAGGCCATGACGGCCACGCAGTCGCCGTCGGCGGGATCCCCGAGCCGGCCGAGCGCCATCGAGAAGCCGCGTTCGGTCTCGGTGCCACGCCACTGCGCGGCCTGCGCCTTCAGTCGCGCCGCCTCCCGCGGCGGGATGTCCCGCATCCGCCGCGCGGTGGCGGTGTAGCCGGCGCGCTCGACCCGGGCGACCGCCTGCCGCACGCCGCGCATCGGCCGGCCGTGCAGGGAGAACGTGGCCGCCTCGACCACCGCCTCGTCACCGAACTCGAGCGCGGCGAGGCCGGCCCGGGTCCAGGCCGTCCCGCCCCGGTGCGAGCAGCCGATCACCGCCGGGACCCAGGCGTGGTCGGCGGCCTCGCGCAGGAACTCGGCGATGGCACCCGGCCAGGCCTCCTGGTCCCCGACCGGGTCACCGCTGGCCAGCATGACACCGGAGACCACCCGGTAGGCCACACAGGCCTTCCCGCTGGGTGACCAGATGACCGACTTGTCGCGGCGGAGGACGAAGTAGCCGAGGGAGTCGGCCGCACCGTGCCGCTGGAGCAGGGCCCGTACCCGCTCCTCGTCGTCGCCGGTCAGCCGCGGCCGCGGTGAGGGCGGCCGCAGGGCCAGGTAGGCGGTGGTGACGACGATCAGCAGGCCGAGCGCCAGCAGGATCCGCGCCGCCAGATCCTCGAAGTGGTCGGAGGTGAACCGCAACGGGCCGGCGATGCCGATGAGCCCGGCGACGACCTGCTCGAGCTGGGCCGACAGCGGGTGCGGGCCGACGATCCGGTTCGCCCGGACGTGCAGCAGCAGGAGTCCCGCGCCGAGCGAGAACAGGGCCAGTGTCACCCCGACGCCGAGCGCCTGCCAGCGTGTCCGCGGGTCGCCCTTGGCGCGGAACTCGTCCCGGGTCAGCACCATGACGATCAGCAGACCGGCCGACGCGGTCGCCTCCTCGTAGTCCAGCCCTTTCGCCAGGTGCAGCACGACGCTGACGGCCAGCAGGGCCACGACCGCCTGCCAGGCCCGTCGCTTGCGGCGCCGTAGCCCGCCCGCCAGCAGGACCAGGAGGATGCCGACCACCACGGTGAACGCCGCCGCCTGCCGGGCCGCCGGCGCGGGCAGGATCACCCGCAGCTGCTCCAGGCGGGAACGCCACTCCGGGGTGACGGCGGAGAGCACGTCGATCAGACCGGTCACCAGGGTCAGTAACGCGGCGACCTTCGGCGCCCAGGGCCGCCGCCGTGCGACCGGCCTCGGCTTCGCCTTCGGGTCCGCCGCCTTCGGAACCGTCACCTCGGGCGACGAGACGCCGTTACCGGCGGTGCTGTGACCGGCGGTGCCGCGTGCGCACTTCCCAGCGTTCGTGGCGTGCCCGGGGCTGCCCTGTCCTCCCATGGTCAAAGACAGGGCTTCGGGGGCCCTGATTCCGTCGGTGCTTCTCATGGCTGGGATCGTCTCAGCGGCTCGCCCGTCCGCCTCGGCCGAGTCCGTCCGCGGGCCCCGACGCCGGCGCGTCGCACGGCGGGACTCCCGACGATTACGACATTCCGGGCGGCGTGACATGTCGGGAGTTTCACCGGTCGCCCACCTGTTCCTCGTCCGTCGGCGGGCTGGAGAACGCGGCGGACGTTTCGATTCGAGTGCTCCGGGCATCACATCGCCGCGTATTCCGTGCTCCGCGTTGTTGTTGTTCGAGTGTCGGTGCGCGTAGCCCCAGACGGCCCCCGGAGACAAACACGCCAACTGTGCCGGGCGTGGTGCGGTGGGCCCCGGTGCATGGTGAAACAAGGAGATCGAAATGACAGTTTCCTCCGAGCGGCGCCAGGCGGTACTCGACGAGGTACGTGACCTACAGAACTCCTCCACCAAGCCCCGGGAGGAGGACGTAAAGCTGGATCAGGCGCTGGCCGATCTCTACTCCACCCTGCCGCGGGCCTGGCTGACCCGTGCGCAGTACGAGAGTGGCCAGACCTTCCGGGGCAGTCTGTTCAACGCCGACTGCGCTCAGTACGTCGGCCGCCAGGACATCTGGCTGTACGCCGACGTTCCGGACACGACCAAAGCCATCGAATGGCGGATCTACCGGGACGGCGGAAACCTGATTCTCATCACGAGTCTCAATGGTGAGCCGATGTATTTCAACTGGCGGAACTCCACCGGAGCCTGTAAACTCTACTCCAGCTACGACCGGTTGCTCGTGAACCGCTGGGTCAGTGACGACATATTCCAGATGCAGAATCCAGCCAACAGCCAGCCGATCGGGACGTGGTCCAGCACAGACTACGAGCTGTACAACCGGACCAACGTCTCGAACCCCGGATTCAAGTTCTCCTACGTGATCGAGGACGACCTCTCGGCCGACGACCGGCTGATATTTGACACCTACCACAAGGAGAACCCGTCCGCTCCGTAGTCGGCGGCACGGGTACTGTGGCAGCGGCCGCACGAAACCAGGTGCGGACGGTGGTCGGAGCCCCTGTAGCCCCGCCGGGCACAGGGGCTGCCGGCCGTCGCGGCCAGCCCTTTCGTCGAGGATTCGACGGTAGCTCAGGTCCCGGCCCGCCGGGACCTGTCTCCTTGCTCGAATGATTCCATCAGACCATGCTCCCGGGTTGATTTCGGGGAAAGCCAGCGCCCCGTAAGTCCTGATGATCACCCGCATTTTCGGATGGTGTCGCATCTCATCCAGAGACCGGCCTGGAAGTGGCACGGCGCGACATTCGGTGGCACGTTCCGAGCGTAGTGTTTCGCGAGCCCTTGCGCTTCTTCCCGACGTCGTCCGGCGCCGGGAAGGCGTGTATCCGTCGGTCGGAAACGGGAAAGCAGGGACTCGTGGGCAAGCGGGAGGCGGCACCCACCGCGGCAGCACCCACCGCAGGTGTTCGCTACCACCATCTGGACGCGCTGCGCGGCGTCCTCATGCTGATAGGTGTTTTCGTTCACGTGGCCACGCTCGGGGACGATCCCGTCTTCGACGGGATAGCACGTGCCTCCGGTCTCTTCCGGATGGAGACCTTCTTCGTCGTCTCGGGTTTTCTCTCCGCGATGCTCACCGCGAAGTACGGGTCCGGGCTGGCCCTCCGGCGCAGGCTGGCGGCGGTAGGCGTGCCGCTGGCGGCGACGCTCGTGCTGTTCAACCCGCCGACGCTGTGGCTGATCTCCCGCTTCCACAACCGCAGCGACATCTCGTTCGTCGACTTCGTGCGGGCCTGCCTGGCTCCAGCGTTCGAAGGCCGGTTGAACTGGTACCTGCATCTGTGGTTCCTGCTGGTACTTCTTGGCTACGCGCTCCTCACCCCCGCGGCGGTGAAGCTGCTGGGCAGACTCGTCTCCACCCGGGTCTATCGGCGGGCCACCGCGGGGCGGCTGCGCGCCATGGCGACGATCACGCTTCTCGTGCTGGGCACGATGGCGGCCGGCCGGATCGGCTGGGAGCAGGCCATCCGTCCCGGCACCGGATCAGGATTCCACGCGGATCTGATCCGCCGCACTCTGGAGTTCCTGCCGTTCTTCCTGCTCGGCCTCCTGTTGTATCTGGACCGGGGCCGGCTCGTGCCCTCGTTCCAGCGGCCCGCGCCGGTTCTCCTCGCGGTGTCGGGCCTCGTCCTGCTGGCGTCATGGCACGGGTGGGTGAACGCGCTGGCGATTGGCACCGGCCGGGTGCTGGCCGAAACGATGTTCGCCATCCCGGTGATCGCGATGATCTTCGCCGCCGCCAGCCGGTGGGGGTCGCGCCCGAGTCCCGCCCTGCGCTATCTGGCGGACGCCTCGTACTCCGTCTACCTGCTGCATTTCTTCTGGATCTACGTGTTCGCGACCCTGCTCGGTTTCGATCCAGGTCTCGGTTCGGCCCGGATGACGCTGCTGGTCGTCGCCACCTACGCGGCCACGTTCGCCACCCACCATCTCGTGATTCTCCGGTTCCCCCTCCTCCGACGGGTCTTCAACGGCAGGTTCCCGCCGAAGACCCACACCGGTGGGCGGACGCCGGCGGCCGTGCCGGAAGCGCCGCCCCCGGCCGCACCGGCGTTTCCGTCCCTGGCCGTGCCGGCGCTTCCGCCCCTGGCCACACCGGCGGTGCCGGGCCCGGCTGGGACGGCGGGCCCGCCGCGCGCGTAGGCCGTCCCCCGGGGCGTGGGGTGGGCCGGGGCAGCAGCATCCCCAGCCAGGACGGCGCCGGCGCCGACTTGAGGGCGAGCGCGGGCGATTCCACGAGGTGCCAGCTCGCGACCGCGACCGCCGCCGAGAGGGCGATCGAGGCGACGATGTTGACGGCGACGCTGTCGTCGCCGACACCGAGCTCCAGCAGGAGAAGCTGCAGCGGCCACGAGTAGACGTACATGCCGTAGGAGAGGTCCCGTCGGCTCCCGACCCGCATGAGACGACGTCCGGTGCCCACCCACAGCAGCAGGTAGGCCAGCGGCACCGGCGCGAGGGGCAGGTAGGAGGCGGGAGCGGCGAGGGCGATCGCGAGCAGACAGCAGCTCGCGCCGAGCAGCGGCCGGTTCAGCGGGACGCGGTCGGCGTAGAGGAACAGCGCCGCGCCGACGAGGAACATCGAGGTGAAGCGGAGCAGATAGGTGTCGGTGAGACGGTCCGTCCCGGAGACGGCACCCACGGCGACGAGAGCCAGGCAGGCGGCGGCCAGGCCGAGGACGGCCGCCCGGCGCCGGCGCAGCAGCCCCATCGCTCCGAGGAACCCGATCATCAGGTAGCACAGCGCCTCGAAGAACAAGGTGTGCAGCGAGCCGTCGAGCGCGCCGCCGCCGTTGAGGTCACCGATGTTGAACTGGCGCATCCGCAGCAGGCTGTTGGCGGCGACGTAGGTCAGCGCCGAGTCCGGGCCCGTCCAGGGATAGCCGGCGAGGGTGTCCCGTTCGAGCAGCCACAGCAGCGGTCCGAGGATCACCGCGCTCACGGCGAGGCAGACCCAGAAGCCGGGCAGGATCCGCAGCAGGCGATGCCACAGGAAACGCCCCGTCGAGCGCGCCCGTTGCCGGCTGCGGGTGATCAGGAAGCCACTGAGCAGGAAGAATCCGTCCACGGCGACCTCACCGGCCTCGGGGCCGCCGGTCAGCTGGCCGAGCGGGTCGTCCTCGTCCCGGACGAACCCCCAGGAGTGCGACACCAGGACGGTCGCCGCCAGGACGAGCCTGAGCGCGTTGAGGTTGTTGTGCCGGGGGTCGAACGCCTGTCCCAGGGTCCGCGCGCCGGGCGCCACCAGCGATCCCCGCGGCGTCCATGCTCCCCACGGCGATCCCTGCCGTTTCCTGCGGTGGCGAGGGCCTACGGGCCGGCCCGGGACGTGGGCCGAGCTGGCATGCGTCACGTCTCGTGTCCTCTCGAGGCCTCAGCCCGGCCTGTCCGTGGACGGCGATCCGGGAGCTGACGCATCCAGAGGACTACCTTGCGCGCCCCTCCCGGGCCGGTGTCGCACGCACGGGTGCGGCCATGTCCGTCAGAGGTACGTCCGTTCCCGGACCGGCCCCCCGAACCGGCCCGCGGCCGGTCCGGATCGGGCGCTTTCCCGGGTCGGCAGGAAGACGGCCATCTCCAGGCCGCCTTCGGGCCGGGACACGGCCCGGACCGAGCCGCCGTGGGCGCGGACGATCGAGGCGACGATCGACAGGCCCAGTCCGGCCCCGGGCGTCGCGCCGGTCCCGGGCCCGGGACCGGCGCCCCGCGATCCCCGTCCTGCCCGGCTGAACGGTTCGAACAGATCGACGGCCGGGGACAAGCGCACCGGAGGGCCGGTGTTGGCGACCCGCAGCACCGGGTCTCCGCCGTCGCGCACCCACACCGTCCCGCCGCGCCGGTTGTACTTGATCGCGTTGTCGACCAGGTTGGAGACCATCCGTTCCAGCAGCACCCGGTCGCCCCACACGACCTCGGGCGGCCGGGCGGCACGGCCGTGGCCGGAGCGTTCCCAGCGCAGGTCCACCCCGGCCTCGACGGCGACGGCCCGGTGCGTGTCGACGACCGTCTCCACGACCTCGTCGAGGCACACCGCCTGGCGGGCCGCGAGCCCACGGTCGCTGCGCGCCAACACCAGCAGCCCCTCGATGAGGGCCTCGATACGCACGTTCATCGTCAACAGCCGGGTGCAGAGCTCGCGCGACGCCGGGTCGGCGCCGGGCCGGCCCATCGCGACCTCGACGAGGGTGCGCTGCGCGGCCAGCGGGGTGCGCAGCTCGTGCGACGCGTTGGCCACGAACCGGCGCTGGCTGTCGAAGGACGCCGCCAGCCGGTCGAGCATCTCGTCGAACGTGTCGGCGAGCTCGGTCAGTTCGTCGCGCGGCCCGGGTAACCGGATCCGCGCGTCGAGGTTGTCCGCCCCGAGCCGGCGGGCCGTCGCGACCACCGCCTGCACCGGGCGCAACATCCGGTCTGCCACCACCCATCCCAGCAGCAGCGCCAGGATCAGGGTGGCCCCGATCGCCACCCCCGACTGCACCAGCAGGGTGTTCAGCACATCGCCGCGATAGGTGCGGACGGCGCTGACCACGGTCAGCACGCCGGTCTCCGGGCCCGAACCCGTCCCGGCGACATCGGGGGGCCCGGGACCCGGCTGTCCGGGCATCGTCATCGTTCCCGAGACGGAACGCGCGGCGGCCGGCGGCAGCGCGGAGCGGACCAGGATGTAGTTGACGGCCAGCAGCGCCACGCCACTGAGGAGGAACAGGCCACCGCACATCAGCGCGAGCCGGATCCTGACCGACAGCGCCTCCGGCCGGGGTCTCCTCAGCCCGTCATCCGGTACCCGACCCCGGCGACCGTCTCGATCAGCGGGGGCGGCCCCAGCTTGCGACGCAACGTCATCACCGCCATCCGCACGGCGTTGGTGAACGGGTCGACGTTGGAATCCCAAGCCTTCTCCAGGAGCTCCTCGGCGCTGACCACGGACCCGTCGGCCCGCATGAGAACCTCAAGGACGGCGAACTCCTTACGGGACAGCGCGACGAAACGGCCGTCCCGCGACACCTGGTGCCGCGGCACGTCCAACTCGACGCCGGCGCGGGACAGCACCGGCGGTACCGCGGCCCGGGCCCGCCGACCCAGTGCCTGCACCCGGGCGACCAGTTCGGCGAACGCGAACGGCTTGGTCAGATAGTCGTCGGCCCCCACCCCGAACCCGTGCACCCGGTCGGCGATGTCCCCGGCGGCGGTCAGCATGATGACCCGGGTGTCGCCGCCGGCGGCCACCACGGCCCGGCACACGTCGTCGCCGTGCACCGCGGGCAGATCCCGGTCGAGCACGATCACGTCGTAGGGGTGGAGCGCGGCCAGCTCCAGGGCGCTGGCGCCGTCACCGCAGGTGTCCACCGCCATGGCCCGCTGGCGCAGGCCCTCCGCGATGGCCTCGGCCAGCATCGCCTCGTCCTCGACGACCAGGATCCGCACGCGACCGCCTCTCCGTTCACGTCGATCATCGGTGGCGGGCCATAAAGAAAGCGTAAGGGGCGACGCTTACGGAACCCGGATCGTCCGCTCACTAGATCTGGTCATGGCCGGCGAATCCGCGGCGGCCACGATCCGGAGGTGGCACATGAGACGACGATGGTCCGCGCGCGTTCTGCTCGGGACGGCGATCGTGCTGGCTGTCGGCGCGAGCGGCACCGCGCTGGCGATGGCCGCCCAGCCCGCCGACCCGACCGGGCCCGGCGCGGAGGGCGACGCTCCCGCCCTCCCACCGGACGACGCCTTCACCCGGTGCCTCGTGGCGAACGGGGCCCAGGTGGACACCGAGACGTCGGCGGACGGCCGGCGATCGGTGCGGGTGACGATCGACCCGGCCCACCAGTCACCGGCGCTGGACGCCTGCCAGCGGTACGTGCCCGCTCCTGGCACCGTCGGCGGCCCGGCCCCGATCCAACCGTTGACCACGGAACAGAACGCGGCCGTGACGAAGTGCCTGCTGGCGGCGGGAGTCACCGTCCCCGCTCCCGGAACCACCCAGGTGCTGGGTCTTCCGCCGGCGGACGAACCGCTCTCCGTGGGCCCGGCCCCCGATGCTGGGGACGGCAGCGGCACGGGCAGCGGCAGCGCCCCGGCCCCCGGCGCCGGAGACGGTCCCATCCTGATGCCCGGCCCGGGTGTCGGCGGCGGTCTGGTGATCAGCGGTGCGCCGGGCGCACGTGGTGGCCTGGTGATCAGCGGTGAATCGGGCGCGGGCGGTGAAGCGGCACCCGGCGGCCCCGACCTGCCCGGCGACGCGCCCGACCTGCCGGACGCGAAGGTGCTCGGCGCGCTCGGCCAGTGCGCGCAAGCCGCCGGCCTGCCCGGTCTCGCCCTGGAGACGCACTCGGGGGACAGGACCACCACAGTGGTGGCGATGGCGATGGCTGAGGCGCCCCGCTCGTAGCCGCGGACAGCGCTTCCCGGTCGCCGTCAGGCGGGTGACGGACTGGTCGCGTCAGGCGGGTGGCGGATCGCCGCGCCCGCCTGACGCGACCACGACCGGGCCCGGCCGGCCCAACAGTCCGGTGACCTCAGGTCACAGGCCCGCGCTGGTGACGTCGGCCGAGTGGGTGATCGAGGGGCACCGGATCCAACTGGTGCAGTCCCGTCCCGTCACGACCGGCGGGACGGTCGGTACGGCCGGGACCGCCGGGACGGCACCGGTCACGGAGGCGCCCCGGCCCGGGAGAGCCGAGCCGTCCGGCGCCGTGCTGCTCACCGGCCTCGGCGGCGCGCCGGGCCGGGCGGGCGACCGGGTCCGCGTCCTCACCTCACCCGGCGAGGGCGCGGCGCTGCCCGTCGTGGGCGTGGGCCTGCTGCGCGCGGAGTTCGTGGAGCGGATGGCCGCCTCCGTCGAGCGGATCACCCGAGCGTTCGCGCCCCGGCCGGTGATCTACCGGGCGACGGACTTCCGCAGCAACGAGTTCCGTCCGGCCTCCCACAGGCCGGGGCGGGCCGCCGGGTGCGCCACCTGCTCGATGAGGTCGCGGGCCTGTCCCTCCTGCCCGCTGCCCCACAGCTGCGCGGTGCCGTGCTCGCTGATGACATGGCTGTGCTGGAAACTGGTGGTCGGCTCGGCCAGCGCCGGGACGACCGTCGACTGACCGGTCTTGGCGTGCCAGCTCGGCAGGGCGATGATCGCCCGTCCGCCGTCGGCGTGCAGCGCTCCGGTGACGAAGTCGGGCTGCCCGCCGAAGCCCGACCAGACCCGCCCGCGCACGAACGAGGCGTTGGCCTGGGCGTGCAGGTCGATCTGCAGCGCGGTGTTGATCGACGTCATGCGATGCTGGCGGGCGATGGTCCCGGGGTCGTTGACGGTCTCGGTGCGCAGCAGCCGGACCCGCGGGTTGCGGTCGAGCCAGGCGTAGAGCTCGCCGGAGCCGAACACGAAACTGGTGACCAGCTCAGCCCGCGGGGCGAGGGCACCCGCGCGGTCGAGTTCCAGCACGCCGTCGGAGAACGTCTCCGTCCACACCCGCAGGCCGCGGCGCCCGGTGAGCGCCGCGAGAGTCGCGTCGGGGACGGCGCCGATGCCCAGCTGCAGGGTCGCGCCGTCGGGCACCAGCGCGGCGACCCGGGCGCCGATCTCGTGCTGGATGTCGCTGGAGGGCCTCAGGGCTGGGCTGGCCAGTGGCAGGTCGACCTCGACGGCGAGATCCACGTCGTCGCAGGAGAGCTCACCGTCGCCGAAGGTGTAGGGCATCCGGGAGTTGGTCTGGGCGATGACCAGGCCACCGGACGCCCGGACGGCCTCGACGGCGGCCGGCAGGATGTTGACCTCGGTGCCCATCGACACCTTCCCGTCGACCGGCCGGCTGGTGTGCAGGATGACGGCGTCGGGGCGGTGCGCGCCGGCGAACAGCCGGGGGACCAGGCTCAGCCGGCAGGGCAGGTACTCGAGCGCGTGGTGTCCCCGCATCCCGGGCCCGACGAACGGCGTCACCGGGCTGACGCCCGCCCGTTCGGGGACGGCGTGCTGGGCGTTGAGGACGAACAGGCGGTAGGCGGGCACCGCCCGGTCGAGCGCGTCCACGGCGACGGTCGGCGTGGCGAAGTTCCCCGCCGCGACGACCAGCGGCGACCGGTCGGACCGGTCCGGCTGAGACGGCCGGGCCGGCTGAGACGGCCGGTCCGGCCGGTCCGCCAGCCGGGCGGCGAGCAGGTCCACGAGCACGGGCTCGCTCACGATCCGCATGGCCGCATCGTCCCGGGTGCCCCGAACGGCACGCCCGGTGGGGCGTCCGACGGCCCGGGGCCTCCCCGCGGGTCGTGGCGGTCCAGGGACTTCCGTGGCCGCTTCGGCCCCCGTGCCGCGGCAGTTCGTCGGGACCGCCGGCGACGAGGCGGCGGGCGGCCTACCGGCCGCTCAACCCGTCGGGGGAGCCGTCGCTCGCTGTTTCGGTCGTCATGCCGGACACCGCCGCTCGTGGTCCGGCTTCGGTGGTCGGACGTGACCGGAACGGGCTGGGCGGGTCGGCGTGGCCGTTCAGCCGTGGATGACGGCCACGGGGCAGGCGGCGTGCAGCACGCACTGGTGGGCGGTGGAGCCGAGCACCAGTTCGGTGAAGCCGCCGCGCCCGCGCGTGCCGACCACCAGGAGCTGCGCGTGGGCCGAGGCGTTCAGCAGGGCGCGGGTCGGGGTGTCGTCGACCGCCTGCAGGCTGACCTCGACACCGGAGTCGTCGTCGAGGTCGGCGGTCGCGACGTCGGCGAGGAGCTGCTCGGCGCCCGTGCGCAGCGAGGGGTAGAACTCGTCCAGAGGCACGCCGAACGTGGTGATGTTGCTGCGGAAACCGTGCACGAGGTGCAGCGGGGCGCCGCGCTCGGCGGCCCAGACCGCGGCCCAGCGAACCGCGGCCTGCGACGGCGCTGAGCCGTCCACCCCGACCACGATCGGCCGCCGGTCGGGTCGCGGGCCGGTGACGGTGCCGCGGACGACGACCACCGGCCCGGAGCAGTGGTGCAGGAGCTGCTGGGCGACGGAGCCGGCCAGGATGCGGTGGGCCAGTCCCGGGCCGCGGGCTCCGATCACGGTCAGGGAGGCGTTCTTCGCCTCCGCGACGAGCGCGTCCACCGGATCCTGGTCGACGACGATCCTGCGCAGCTCGATCGGCGGGTCGGGCAGCGGCACCCGCTCGATCGTCCGGTCGAGCATCGCGGCGGCGGCCGCCGCGAGGCCCGCGTGGTCGGCGTTGACCGCGGCCCGGTAGACCGGCCGCGGCAGGCCGTCGGCCGTCCAGCCCAGCAGGGCGGTGACGGGTCGGTGCTCGGTCCGGGCCGCCTCCACGGCCCAGCGCAGGGCGGCCTCCGACCCCGCGGAGCCGTCGATTCCAACAAGGATTGTTCGGGTGCTTCCGGCGCTCACGATGGCCTCCTGCGGCTGTCGACCGTCCGATCGGGTGGGCCCGAAGGGGCTGGTCTCAGCGTGCGGCAGAGACAGCGGCGTCTGAACCGGCGAAGGTCGGCGGCCCGACCGGACCTTCGGCCCGCGGGCGGGCCGACCACTCGCTCCGTTGACGGGTCGGCCGCTGGCCCGTCACGTGCGTGCGCGTGGGCGGCGGTCCGGCCCGGCCCGTCACGGACTGTCAGTGGGTGGCGCTGTGGGCGGGCTCGCCGTGGTGACGTACCTCCGCGTCGGGCCCGGGATAGATGAAGCTGACGTGACCGGTGTCGGTCCAGCGCACCGCGAACGGCGGGTCCCCCGCGGGCGAACGGACCTCGAAGATCTCCCCGGTCCGGTCAGGCTGCCGGGTGGCACCGCTGTGCACGACCAGTGTGTCGCCGGGGGCGGCGCGCATCTGCCTGCGCCGGGGCGGAAGCTCGGGCACCGCGCCGGGTTCCGTCTCCACACCGCCGTCGCCGTCGCCGCTGCCGCCGGAGGTACGCGCGGTCGTGCCGGGCACGCCGGGCACACCGGGCGTGGTGACCGGGGCCGGCGCGGCGGACCCGGCCGGCGCCCTGGGCGCGGACCGCGGCGGACCTGCCTCGTGGTGTGGCGTGAGCACCTCGTCGGCCAGTGGGTGGACGAGGTTGGAGACCTGGCGTTCGTTGCGGATGAGCAGGTCGTCGAGGGAGAGCAGGCCGACGGCCCGCCGGCCCTCCATCACCGGGAGCCGGCGGAAGGCGTGGTCGCGGAACACCCGGTAGGCGCGTTCGATGTCGACGGCACCGGGAATCGTGATCACCTCGGTGGTCGTCAGCGCCTCGATCGGGTCGTCCGGGGAGACACCGCGCGCGACACCGCGCAGGACGATGTCCCGGTCGGTGACGATCCCGACCAGGTTGTCGTCGTCCTCCACGACGAGGAGCGCGCCCACCCCCTGGCGCTCCATCTCTCGGGCCGCGTCCCGGATCGGGGTCCTCCGGTCCACGACGACCGGCTGCCTGGTGATCGCGCTGCGAATGTCGCTCATGCTCACCGCCTCCACCTGATGGGGCAGCAGCCGTTCCCTCTGGGATCGTCCGGTGGGCCGGCGTCCCCCGTCCCACCGGACGTCTCGCGGTCACGAATGGTGCCCGCCTGCGTACCCGTAGGGCTACCCGGAGCCCGAGATGGTCATCCCGTGCCGGTGGTCCGGGCCTCGCCCGGCACGACGGCCACCGGGCAGCGCGCGTGCAGGATGCTCTGGTGGCTGACCGAGCCGAGCAGCAGTTCGGCGAAGCCGCCCCGGCCGCGATGACCGACCACGAGGAGCTGCGCGTTCTCGGTCTCGCGCAGCAGGACGGCGCTGGGCGCCTCCGGCGTGACCACCGTGTCGACGACGATCTCACCGGCCCCGGCCAGGCCCTTCGCCACGATCTCGTCCAGCGTCTCCTGGGCCCGGTGGAGCAGATCCGACTGCCCGGCGATGATCAGTTCCGGGTAAGGCACGTCGGTGTGGCCCAGCGCGTGGACGACCCGCAGCGGTGCCCGGCGTAGCGCGGCGGCCTCGGCGGCCCAGCGCAGCGCGCCGACCGAGTTCCCCGAACCGTCGACGCCGACGATGACCGGGCGCGGCGCCGGGGGCCCCTCGGTCGCTCCCCGGACGACGACGACCGGGACGCGCGCGTGGTTGACCACGCCCTGGGCGACCGACCCCGCCAGCGCGCGGTGAACCGGACCGTGACCGTGCGACCCGACGACGATCATCTCGACGTCGGCCGAGTTCTCCTCCAGCGCGGCCACCGGCGAGGCGTCGACGACGAGGCGGCTCACCTCGGCCTCCGCCAGGCCCGCGCGGTCGACCGCCTGGTCCAGCGCGGTGGACGCCGCGGTCGCGAGGTCGGTGTGGTCGGCCCGCAGGGCGCGGCGGTGCACCTCGCGCTGCAGCCCGTCCCCGCCCCACGCCAGCAGGGCGATGATGGCGCGGCCGCGCAGCCGCGCCTCGCGTAACGCCCACCGAAGCGCGTCCTCCGAACCCGTCGAACCGTCCACGCCGACGAGAATCGCGCCGCTCATGTCCTACCGCCCGTCTCTGCTGACGGCCGGGGGCCGTCAGTCCGAATTCCGCTCGTTCGAATGTCCCACCGTGGACGGAACGGAACATCCGTCTTTTGATTGGCGGTGCCCGGTCCAGGGCCACGGGTTCTCAGGACCATGGTCCCGAGAACCGCTGCCCCACGGACGGGGCGGAATTCGGTGGACGTCCGTGCGGGCCCGCTCGTCCGACGGGTCGTGCGCATACGGAAGAAACGTGCCGGCGGAATCAGAGGGGCGCGGTCCACCGGAGGTGGGTGCCGCCGGTGGACCGGGCCGTGGCGGTGAAGGTGCCGCCGAGGCTCTCGGCCCGGGCGCGCAGGTTGTCCAGGCCGCTGCGGCGGGTGGAGTCACCCAGGCCGACGCCGTTGTCGACGGCGTCGAGGGTGACCATGTCCCCGTCCACGGCCAGCTGCACCTCGACGCCGGTCGCGTGGGCGTGGCGGGCGGTGTTCGTGAGGGCCTCGCGGACGACCGCGAGCAGATGGTCGGTGAGCTGCTCGTCCACGACCGTGTCGAGCGGGCCGGTCAGGGAGATGGTGGGAGCGAACCCGAGGGCGGGCCGCACATCCTCCGCGATCTTGTCGAGGGCGGCGCGCAGGCGGCCGCGCTTGGTCGGGCCCTGCCCGCGCAGTTCGAAGATGGAGCGGCGGATGTCCTTGATGGTCGCGTCGATGTCCTCGACGTAGCCGTTGAGCCGGTCGGCGTTGGACGGGTTCTCGTACTGGGCGAGATCCTGCATGCCGAGCGCCACGGCGAACATGCGCTGGATGACGTGGTCGTGCAGGTCGCGGGCGATCCGGCCGCGGTCGGCGAGGACACGCAGGTGTTCCTGGTCGGCCCTGGCCCGGGCGAGCTCGAGGGCGACGGCGATGTGACCGCCGAAGCTGGTGGCCATGTCGAGGTCGCCGTCGGTGAAGGCCCGGGCGCCGCGGTCGCGGCCGATGAGCAGCACCCCGCCGCACTGGTCGCCGCCGGCCACGAGCGGGACGACCATGAGCGGCCCGGTGCGTGCCGCGCGCTCGGCGGGGAGCGCGTCGAGCTCCGCGTCGTCGACGCGGAGAGCCTGCTGCTCGGCGATCACCCGGCCGGTCAGGGTGTGCTCGAGGGGGATCAGTCGGCCGACCCGGCCGTCGGGCGCGGCGGTGTCGTCGGCCCCGGTGACGGCGATGGCGATGCGGGCGTGCCCGGCGTCGTTCCCACGGTCCGTGCCGTTCTGGTGGTCCGTCTCGTTCTGGTGGTCTGTCTCGTTCCGGCGGTCCGCCGGCGCCCCGCCCTGGTCGCCACGGTCTCCGGCGCACAGCGCGAGGGCGACGAAGGGGGCGTCGGCGACCTCCTGGATGCGGTGCGCGAGGGCGGCGAGCGTGTTGTCGGCGCCGATCATCAGCTGGCGGCTGATCTCCGCGGAGGCGGTCATCCACAGGTGGCGCTGCTGCGCCTCGTGGTAGAGCCGCGCGTTCGCGATCGCCACGCCGGCGTTGGCGGCCAGAGCCTGGGCGAGTTCCTCGTCCTCGGCGGTGAACGGGATGCCGTCCCGTTTGTCGGTCAGGTAGAGATTGCCGAACACCTCGCCGCGCACCGTGATCGGGACGCCCAGGAAGGTCCGCATCGGTGGATGCCCGGCCGGGAAGCCCTGGGAAGCCGGGTCGAGAGAGATGTTGTCGGCGCGGCGGGGACGCGGGTCGTCGATCAGGATGCCGAGCAGGCCGTGACCGGTGGGCAGGTGGCCGATCCGCTCCACGTCGGCGTCGGTCATGCCGACGTGGACGAACTCCTCGAGGGTGCGGTCGGGGGCGACGACGCCCAGGGCGCCGTAGCGGGCACCGAGCAGATCCGTCGCGGCCTCGACGATGTGCCGGAGCAGGACGGGCAGCCGCAGGTCGGTGGCGATGACCCGGTTCGCCTGGAGCAGGCCGCGCAGCCGGCCCTGGGTGGCGAGGACGTCCTGGGCGCGCTCGACGAGCTGGCTGAGCAGGTCGTCGAGTTCCAGCCGGGCCACCGTGGGGAACATCAGGCCGTCGCCGGGAGGCGGCTCGGTGGACGCCGGTACGCCCGGCGACGCCCACGGGGACTCCCCGTCGGACGGGTCGGCCGCCGGTGTCTGGCCCGACCGGTACGGGGCCGGGGATTCGGATCTTGCCGCCACGCGAGCACGATACGCGAGGCGGGAGCGCCGCGGCCCGGGTTCCACGATCGTCGCCTCACCCCGTGGCCCGTCGCGCCGCCCTCAGGATGGCGTCGGTCTCCGTCGTGTGGCGCAGGGTCCTCGCCTCGGGCCACGGGTCGGCGCCGGCGAGCTCGTCGGTGTGCCCGGTGTCGGACCGGGTGCCCGGCCGCGGTTCCGGGGCCGGTCGTGTACCGGGCCGGGTGTGGTCGGGATGCGCACACCGGAGCTGGACGAGATCCGCCGCGGTGGCGCGGGCGATCGCGGCGGCGCGCTCCCGCTCGCCGCGCCGGGCCCAGGGCGCGTCGAGGATGACCGTCTCGCCACGCTCGGCCGCGATGCGCGCGCGCCGCAGCAGCTCCTCGTATCCGGCGTCAGAGTACCCGGCGTCAGACACGCCGCTGGTCGCCTGGCCCGGACCGGCGCCGGTGGTCTCGGCGCGCAGCAGTGTCCAGCCCTCCGCCTCGGCGAGGTCGGCGGCCAGCTCACCGCGACCCGACCCGCGGGCCCCGCCGACCAGCACGAGCCGAACCCGTCCGTGACGCAGGCTCACGAGCGCCAGCGAGGCCAGGGCCCGGGCCTGCGCGGCGGCTGATCTGTCACCCTGCTCGTGCCGGGCGCAGGCGACCTTGCAGCGCACGAACGCCCGGTACGCGACGTAGAGGTGCTCCAGCGACCTCGGATGGGTCTCGGCGGAGTACTCGCGGTAACGGTCCAGGAAGTACGCGGCGAGATCCGAACGGCCGAGCCGCTCGAGGTCCATCGCGAGGAAGGCGATATCACCCAGGACGTCGCCGACGCGCAGGCGCTGGTCGAACTCCAGGCAGTCCAGGACGCGGGGGCCGTCGTCCAGGCAGTAGATGTCGTCGGCGAGCAGGTCGCCGTGCCCGTCGCGGATGAGCCCGCGACGCTGCCGCTCGCGCAGCAGGGGCTCGCGGCCGTCCAGGTAGCGTCCGGCGAGCCGGCCGACGGCCTCGATCGTGCCGGCGTCGAGGACGGAGCCCACATAGGGCTGGACGCCCCGCAGGCCCTCCTCCCACAACCCGCGCAGCGTGGTGGCGGAGCCGGCGTCGGCGATCTGGTCGGAGGTGGCGCAGCGGGAGTGGAAGTCCGCGAGGAGGCGGGCCACGGCCCGCAGCTCGCCGGTGACGTCGCCGCCGGCGGTCACCAGGGTGGACAGCCGCCGGCCCGCGGGCAGGCGGCGCATGACGACCATGTGGTCGCAGGCGCTCCCGTCGGGGCCGAACACGTCGGCGACGCCGAGGTAGACGTCCGGCGCCAGCCGCCGGTTGAGGTCCACCTCGGCGTGGCAGGCGGCCTCGCGGGCCTGCCGGGTGCGGAAGTCCAGGAAACCGAGATCGGCCGGCTTCTTGGTCTTGTAGACCCGGTCGCCCAGGAAGACCAGCACGGACGTGTGCGTCTCGACCAGCCGCGCCGGCGGCCCCGCCGGTGTGCACTGGGACGCCGGCGGGCCGCCAGGACCAGTCCGGACGCGCGCCGGTGACGCCGCCGAGGAGAGAACCGTGTCCGCTGCCGTCGCCGCACCCATGCCTCAACCCTGCCCCCGGGATGCTCCGGGTACAGCGTTCTCGAGTAGGCCGGCCGGGGTGCCAAAGGTCCCGGGGCCGGTGGGACCAACGGGACGCCCGCCGCCGCGCGGCAGCTGGTTGACGACCGCCGCCGCGTCCGCGGGTCTGGGCAGTGGGGAGTCCTCGGCGGTGACGACACGCCGATGGCCACCAGTACGCCGTAGAGGAAGTGATCCACCACCACGGTGAGCCGGTGGGCAGCGCCCGCTGACGGACGGCCCGGGCCGGCGGCCGGTCGCCCGACCAGCGGTCGCGGCGTGAATGGCCGGCTGGGCGCGTGGGCCGCCGGCGCACCCGTTGGTCCTGGCGGGCGAGAGCCGATTGGCGAGGCGACTTCGAGGCCGTATCGTCGCGCTCATGGAGAAGATCCGGGTGTTCGTTCTCGATGACCACGAGATCGTGCGTAATGGTCTGCGTCAGACGCTCGCCCGGCATGACGATATCGAGGTCGTCGGTGAGGCCGGGCTGGCCGCGGAGGCGTTGCGGCGGATTCCCGCGTTGCATCCGCATGTGGCGGTGCTGGACGGGCGGCTGCCTGATGGCAGCGGCATCGACGTGTGTCGGGAGGTGCGTTCGGCGTTGCCGGACGTGGCGTGCCTGATTCTGACGTCCTATGACGATGACGAGGCGTTGTTCTCGGCGATCATGGCGGGGGCGGCGGGGTACGTGTTGAAGGAGATCCGGGGCAACGATCTGGTGGGGGCGATCCGGACGGTGGCGTCGGGGCAGTCGTTGCTGGCGCCGTCGGTGACGCGGCGGGTGTTGGAGCGGTTGCGGGACGGGCCGAACGAGGACCCGGCGATGGCGACGCTGAACCAGCGGGAGCGTGAGATCCTGCAGTTGATCGCGGACGGGTTGACGAACCGGCAGATCGGCACGCGGCTGGGGTTGTCGGAGAAGACGGTGAAGAACTACGTGTCGAGCATTCTGGAGAAGCTCGGCCTGGCGAGCCGCACGCAGGCCGCCGTCTACCTGATGAAGCAGAGCGGGGAGTAG